>JBJTBO010000116.1:0-6831 GCA_046091445.1 Planctomycetaceae bacterium
GAGCGTCTCGGCGGGGAGCCGCCGCGGCAGCGCGTGCGAGTAGTTGATGGAATCGTCCTCGTTCCAGTTCGACGAGTCGATGGCGAGCCCGTAGGTGCGCGACGTGCAGATCTCCATCAGGAGCCGCCGCGTGTCGAAGCCACTCGCCACGAATGAACGGGTGAGGTGGTCGAGCAGGGCCGGATTCGAGGCCGGGTTGCCGGCGCGGATGTCGTCGATGGGATCGATGATGCCGACGCCGAAGAGGTAGCCCCACATCCGGTTCACGTAGCTCCTCGCGAAGTACGCGTTGTCGGGAGAGGTGAGCCAGGCGGCGAACGTATCCCGGCGGCTGGCCCCCTCCTTCGCGGAAAAACTGCAGTCGAACGGGAACCTGGGTGCCACGGCCTTGCCCGTGCGCTCGTGCGTGACCTCCCCGTCGCCGGCGTCCTTGACGATCTCCCAGAGCGGCTTCGCACCCTCGACGGCCGTGCCGCCGATCGTGCGATCCTTGCTTTCCGGGTCCTGCGAGAGCTGCACCTGCGCGAAGAAGGCGGCGGTCTCGAAGTACTGGTCCTGGGTCCAACGCTCGAACGGATGGTCGTGGCACTTGTTGCAGTTGAACCGCACGCCGAGGAAGAGGTGCGTCGTGTTCTCCATCGTGTTGAGAGGATCGCGCAGCGTCTTGAAGTACGCCGCGGCGGGATTCTCACGGTTCGACCCCGCCGCCGTGAGGATCGCGCGGGCGAACGCGTCGTAGGGCGTGTTCGCCGCGACATGGCCACCGATCCACGCCCGCAGCCCGGCCGCCCCCTCGGTGCCGAGGAACTTGGGATTCACCTGAAGCAGGTCGGCCCACTTGTTGGTCCAGTGTTCGACGAACGCCTCGCTCCCCACGAGCCGTGCGACGAGTTCGGCCCGCTTGATGCGCGGGTCACGACGGTCGGCGAGGAATGCCTTCACATCGGCGACCCGCGGGGGGAGTCCCGTCAGGTCGAGCGTGACGCGGCGCAGAAAATCGACGTCGGTCGAGAGCGGAGCCGGCTCGATCTGCATCGACTGCCACTTCGTCGCGACGAGATCGTCGATCGGGCCCCAGCTCTCCGGCTGACGCCACGCGAACCCGGCGCGATCGCCCATCACCGTCAGCGTGACGGCCGCGTAGGCGCCCTCGTACCGCACGAGGATCGGCGACTCGCCCCGGCGCACCGCCGTGACGAGACCGGTCGTGTCGGCCGTGGCGACCTCACCGTTGCCGCTCTCGAGGAAGGCGTGACGGGTCACGTCCCGGGTCGAGCCGTCGGTGAACGTGGCCACCACCCGGAACTGCTGACGCCGCCCCGGCGCGTCGATGACGGCGCCGGCGGGCGAGACGGCGATCGAGGCGACGCGCGGCGTCGTCAGGTCGAGCCTGGCGCCCTCGTCGATCCAACGACGGATGGTCTGGTAGGCCGGGTCGTCCGGCTTCGTGAGAAGTCCGCCGACATGCGGGACCGTCGCGGAGGCCTTGAGCAGCATGAGGCTGTCGTCGGGACTCGCGACGTTCACGCGGCGGCTGCCGTGCTCGTCGGTGAAGGCCCGCACGTCGACGATGGGGTCATAGCCACGCAGCGAGAGCTTGAAACCGTTCTTGCCCTTGGCCGCACCGTGGCACGTTCCCTGGTTGCAGCCGAGCCTCGCGAGCACCGGATTGACGTCGCGGACGAAGTCGACGTGCACCGGGCCGGCCGTGCCCTCGACCCTCACCGGCAGCATCGCCGTCACGGGAGCGACGTTCTGCCCTTCGGCAGCCGCAGGCGTGTAGACGACACGGATCACACCGCGGCCGTCCCCGCGGGGACGGAGGAGGCCCGCAGGACCGATCGACACGATCTCCGCCGCCCCCGGTGCAGCACCCTGCTCGGGAGCCAGTTCGTAGCGAACCGACCGGGTCAGGTCGACCGCCCGTCCGTCGGCGAGCGCCCCGGTCACGACGAGCTGGGCCGTCGCGAACGGGCCGGCGAGCACGGCCTCGGCCGGCTCGATGCGCAGTGCCGTCACCGCCGCGGGCGCCGCGGGCTCCGGCTCGATCGAAGCCTCGGGCGGCCAGGGCAGGGCCACCCCCGCCTCGGCCGCTGCGACGGCGTCGATGCGGGCGACCGGAAAGCGATCCTTCTCCGCACCGGTCGAGGCGTCGAAGCAGCGGACGATGCCGTCCGCCCCCGCGATGGCGACCTCCTCGCCGGAAGGCGCGAACGCCGCCGCATACGCCACGCCATCGGGCAGTGGCACGCGGCAGAGCAGCTTCGTCGTGGCCTCGCGAAACTCGTCGAGCATGGCCCACTCCGCGTCGCTCCGCTGGCTGCCCTTGCGCCGGGTCTCGCCGGGCACCTTCGCCATGATGTCGAGGATGCGCTGCGGCACGTCGGACTCCATGTCGGAGGAGCACACGACCCGTTCGCCCCGGCCGTCGAGCCCGCCGACGGCCGCGATCCGACGACCGTCCCGCGAGAACCGCACGGCCGACACGCGGCCTTCGACGGGAAACAGCGGGAAGATCAGGTTCGCGTCGTCACCGATGACCCGCTTGGCATGCCGGTGGATGCGGTAGGCCCGCGGTGTGCCGTCCGAGCCGGCTGCTACGACGTGGTCGAGCGATGGATGCCGATCGACGGCCGTGAGGCCGCCCCGCAGGGCTCCGGGGGTGATCGAGGTGATGTTGTCGATGAACCGCTGCGTGGCGAGTTCCGTGAGCTTCACCGTCATGTCGCGGCCGACCGAAATGACATGGTCGCCCTTCGGCGCGAAGACCGTGTCGAGCACCCAGTCCTCGTGGGCTCCCTGGAAAAGCACCTGCTCTCCGGTTTCCGCATGGACCGCCCGCACGCTGTTGTCGGTGCATCCGAAGGCGACGAGCGTGCCGTCGGGCGACCAGCACCCGCCGAAGACGGTGTCGAAACCGACGGGGATCGACCGCCGCAGCGTGCCGTCGGCCACGTTCCAGTTCTGAACCTCACCCATCCGGGCGGGATTGCCGCCGGTGACGAGAAGGCGGCTGCCGTCGGGCGAGAATCGCACGCGCTCGATCCGTTCTGCGAGACCGATGAGACGCATTTTCGGCTCGAGCGGGCCTGCCGCTGCATCCCGAGCCGCGGCGCGATCGAACAGGAGCACCTCGTGGAAGCCCGCCACGGCCAGCAGGCTGCCGTCGGGGGACTAATCGAGCGACGCGACGACGGGCTGCCGCGTGTACACCGGTGGGTGCTCCGCATCGACCCGTTGGCCCGCGCTCGGCGGCGTGTCATCCTGCGCGCCCTCGGCGATCCACCGGTGCACGAGGTCGATCTCCAGGGCGGCGAGCGGGGATCCCCCCTTGGGCATCTCTGCGGCTCCCGCCGCATCGGGGGTGATTTGGGCGAGCAGGTGGCTCTCCTCGGGCTTGCCGGGAACGACGCCGGCGGTGCCCGAGTCGCCGGCAGCCAAGAGGCGGGCGACCTCGGTCATGACATACCCGCCTTCCGCCTTCGCCGGTTGATGGCAGCCTTGGCAACGGGCCTGGAAGAGCGGCCGCACATCGCGGAAGAAACTGACCGGTCCGGCCGGAGTCTTCGGGGCATCCGCCGCATCCGTGGGCGTCGCACCCGCTGCGGCCAGGACGAGCAGGCACGGCCAGCTACGCATCCAGCCCACCATTCTCGGGGCCGAAGGCACCCGCCGTGATCCGCCGGGCGACCGCCGCCACGCGCTTGCACACCACCCGGACATCAACCAGGTCGAGACCGCCATCACACCCTCCACGAGCCAGTGTGGATCCCGATCGAGCGGGGAATTCAACTGAAAATCATAGCACGGCCCGACACCCTCGTCCCGCGGGGCGGCGAACGGCGGCCGGCCCTTGCATTTTTTCCCGTTCTGCGGCACCCTTCAGGATTCCCCATCGGCCCAGCGTCGTTGGCTCGGGGGCGTCGATGGATCGCGGGTTCGCCCTCGGTCACCGACCCCCGCCCCACGCCGGGACACCGACCGACAAGGATTCTCGAGATGCGCACGAAGAGTGTCGTTCCCCGCCTCCGGGCGAAGAAGCGGCTGTTCAAGCGGGTGAAGGGCTCCGTCGGCGGCCGACGACGTCTGCTGCGGACGGCCAAGGAGTCGATCGTCCGTGCCGGCGTGTTCGCCCACCGGGATCGCCGGCGGCGCAAGCGGGATTTTCGGCGCCTGTGGATCATCCGGATCAATGCGGCCGTCCGTCAGCGCGGCATCCGCTATAGCCAGTTCATCGCCGGTCTCGAGAAAATCGGCTGTGAGCTCGATCGGCGCACGCTGTCGGAAATGGCGATCCTCGATCCCGCGGGATTCGATGCCGTCGTGGTCGCCGTTCGCAAGGCGCTCGGTCTGCCCGAGCCGGCCGCCGCCTGAGGCCGCGGCCCTTGGACGCCGCGGACTGCGTGACGTGAACACCGCGGCGCTCGACACGTTTCGTGCCGAACTCGAGCGGCTCAGGGTCGAGGCGGAGGCGGCTCTCGGTGCGGCCGCGGACGCCGGCGCCGTGGAAGCCGCCCGAGTCGAGTTTCTGGGCGCCCGCAGCGGCCGGCTGAAGAGCCTCCAAAAGATGCTCGGGGCGATTCCGGCGGGCGACAAGCCGGCGGCCGGGCGGCATTTCAACGAGGCCAAGGAGGCCGTCGGCGTCCTGCTCGCCGCCGCCCAGGCCCGAGTCGAACGGGTCGCATCGCACGTCGCGCCGATCGACGTCACGCTGCCGGGCGAGCCGGTGCCGCGGGGCCACCTGCACCCGATCACCCAGACGATCCGCCGGGTGCAGGAGATCATGGCACGGCTCGGGTTTGAGAGCGTCGATGGCCCGGAGGTCGAGGATCCGTGGCACAACTTCGAGGCGCTCGCGATCCCGCCGGAGCATCCGGCCCGCGATCCCCTCGACAACTTCTACCTCGCGGTGGCCCGGGGCACCGACCCGCTCCTGCTGCGCTCGCAGACGAGCACGGTGCAGATCCGCGTCATGGAGACCCGCAGGCCACCGCTCCGCATCGTCTCGCTCGGACGCGTCTACCGGCCTGACACGGCCGACGCCACCCACTACCCGATGTTCCACCAGGTCGAAGGACTGCTCGTGGAGTGCGGCACGACGATGGCCCACCTCAAGAGCGTGCTGCGGCTCTTCGCCTCGAGCTTCCTCGGCGGTGACGTCCACGTGCGCTTCCGGCCCTCGTTCTTCCCGTTCACCGAGCCGAGCGTCGAGGTCGACATGGAATGGGGCGGCCGGTGGGTCGAGATGGGGGGCGCGGGCATGGTGGATCCGGCCGTCCTGTCGGCGGTCGGCTACGACCCCGCCGAGGTGTCGGGATTCGCCTTCGGGCTCGGCGTGGAGCGAATCGCCGCGCGGCGGTATGGCGTGAACGACATCCGTGACTTCTACCGCAACGACGTGCGGTTCCTCCGGCAGTTCTGAGGGCGTTCGCCGACGCACATGATCGTTTCCACGAACTGGCTCTCCGAGTACGTCGACCTGCCCGATTCGATCCGGGTGCTCGAGGAGCGGCTCGCGCTCGCCGGACTCAACCACGAATCGACACGCGTGCACGGAGACGACACGGCCGTCGAGATCGAGGTGACGAGCAACCGCCCCGACTGCCTCGGCCACCTCGGCGTGGCCCGCGAGGTGGCGGTGCTGTTCGCGCGGCCCCTGCGAATCCCCGACCCGCGCCCGCGTGAGCAGGGGGAGGACGCTGCGGCGAGCGTGGCGGTGTCGATCACGGCGCCGGATCTGTGCCCCTTCTATTCCGCCCGCGTGCTCCGCGGCGTGCGGGTGGGACCGAGCCCCGACTGGCTCGTGCGACGTCTCGAGGCGGTCGGCGTGGGCAGCGTCAACAATGTCGTGGACGTGACGAACTACGTGATGGTGGAGTGCGGTCAGCCACTGCACGCATTCGACCTCGCACGGATCCGCGGGGGGCGGATCGTCGTGCGGACCGCCGCGCCGGGCGAGGGGTTCGCCGCGATCAACCACCGGTCGTACGAGCTGCCGGCGGGAACGTGTGTGATCGCCGACGCCGAAGGGCCCGTCGCGCTCGCGGGCGTGATGGGGGGCGCCGCCACGGAGATCACCGGCGATACCCGCGACGTGCTCCTCGAATCGGCCCAGTTCGCCCCGCTGGCGGTGCGGGCCGCGGCCCGCGGACTCGTGCTCCAGAGCGCCTCGTCGTTCCGGTTCGAGCGGGTGCCGGACCCGGAGACGGTCGACTGGGCGAGCCGGCGTGCCGCGGCGCTCATCCTCGAGATCGCCGGCGGGACGCTCGAGCGCGGTGTCGTGACGGCCGGTACGCTCGCGGCGACGCCGTCCGTCGTGACGCTGGCGGACCGTCGTGTCGAGGAGGTGCTCGGCATCCACGTCGCGCGAGAGCGACAGCGGGCGATCCTCACGGCGCTCGGGTTCATCGAGGTTCCGGTCACGGCGGCGACGACCGCGGCGCCCGCGACGGCCTGGCGCGTCCCGTCGTGGCGTCGGGACGTGCTCCGCGACATCGACCTGGTCGAGGAGATCGGCCGCATCGAGGGCTACGACCGGGTGCCGGAGGACGTGCCGATCACCGCGCGTCCGGTGGAGTGGTCCGCGCGGGAAACGATCGTGCGCCGGGCCGGGGAAGCGCTGGTGTCGGCGGGTCTCTGCGAGGCGATGACGCGCAGCGTGGTCGATGCCCGGCTCGAAGCGTGGGGCTCGCCGTGGGGCGAGTCGCCGCCGCTGGTCGTCGCACCTCCGCTGGTGCGCGGAGCCGAGCCCCGGCGGCGGACCCAGCAACCCAGCCAGCTCGAGGCGCGGGCCGGGAACGGCGCCGTTGCCGCCCCCCATCGCGACCAGGT
>JBJTBO010000117.1:0-20017 GCA_046091445.1 Planctomycetaceae bacterium
CGGGGTGGAACCGAGGCGGTGGTGCTCGCGGTGGGGTTCGCCCGGGCGCTCGAATTGGCGGTGGCGGAACGCACGGCAGAAACGGCCCGGATCACGGACCTCCGCGCGCGGCTCGAGACGGTGATCCACGCGGCCGCTGCCGCGTCAGGACTGCGGGCCGTGATCGTCTCGGAGACGGCGCGACGCGTGGCACACATCACGACGATCGCCTTTCCGGGCGTCGATCGCCAGACGCTCGTCATCGCGGCCGACCTCGCGGGCGTGTGCCTGGCGACCGGCACCGCGTGCGCGAGTGGCTCGAGCGAGCCATCTCCCGCGCTCGTGGCGGCGGGCCTGGACGAAGCGGTCGCACGCTCGGCGGTGCGGTTCAGCCTCGGGCGTGACACGCGACCGCCCGATGTCGAACAGGTCGGCATCCGACTCACGGACGTGCTGCGGCGCTGCGCCCATGCGCACGCCGCGACCTGACGCCGCCACGCGGCGAAGGGGTCACCGTGCGACGAGGACACACGACCCTTTCCGACGCCGGCCGACACGGCTATCCTCCGCCGGTTCGCAGATCCGCGGCAGGGACGCCGGAGTCGGCAGGGGTGGTGTGCCCATGGCCGCGTTCGCATCCCGATCGATCCGTGCCTCGCACGACGCCCTCCCTGCACAACGACGCCCCGCCACCGCGGAGCGACCGACCGCGGAAACGCTCGTCGATTTCGCGCTGCGACGCTTCGCTGGGGAGGGGTGCAGCGACCCGCCTGATCGGCTCGGTCCGCTCGTCATCGTCGCGCCACGGCCGGATGTCGTCCGATGCCTGCTCCCGGACGCGACCGCCGGGCAGCCTGACGCGGCCGGTGCGTCGCTGACGCATTGGACCGGCCCGGAGCTCGGACGGGCGATCGGGGTCGCATTCCGCTCCGACCGCCTCGGCGCCCTTCACAGCCGTCTTGCGGCGTCGCCGCGCTGCCTCATCGAGGGGATCGACCGGATCGGACCGCCGGGGTTCCAGCACGCGTTCATCCAGCTCTTCGACGCCGCCGTGGAGTCCGGCACGGCCGTCTGCCTGACGCTCGCGATGCACCCGATGCTGAGCGACCTCGAGCCCGCGCTGACGTCGCGGCTGTGCGGCGGTCTGGTCGTGCACGTGCCGACGCCCGTGTGCGCGCCCGGCGCGGCCCCCGCGGGCCCGGCTCTCTCCCTGCGCCGCCTGCTCACCGCCGTCGCCCGCCACCACGATCTCACGACCGGGGATCTCGTGGGTCCGTCACGGTGCCGCGCGGTCGCCGAGGCGCGGAGCATCGCGATGTACCTGGCGCGGCACCTCACCGACCAGAGCCTCTACGCGATCGGCCATGCCTGCGGTGGCCGTGACCACACGACGGTGCTCCACGGAGTGCGCGTCATCGAGAGGAGACTCTCGCGTGATCCGGCATTCGCCGCCGACCTCGCGCACCTTTCCCGTTCACTCGCCGCCGCCCCGGGTTCCAGTGACACTCGGTGTCGGCAGGCTGTCGATCCGGCCACAGGAACGTCGCGTCGGACGAGACGACATTCCACCCGACGCACGCCCCGCCGCCGATCGACCGCGTGACAGGCAGCAGCCCGACGCGCATCGCGACATCCGTTGCGGCAAACCGGCGACCGAGCGGCAGGAGGACGCACACGGGCCGATCACGACCACGACACGAGACCGTCAGGATTTCCACCACCGCGTCGCCGAGCCGGATGGCTGCGACGGCCGCGCCGCACCACGAAAAATCGGGGCGGCACGACGTCTCCGTTCCACCGTCATGACCGTGCCGTGCCTGTGACCTGTCATCGCGGGCTCGGTCCTCCTGTTCTTCATCCTCCTGTCCGCATCCTGCTACCCCTCTCTTTTCAATTCATGAATCGGATCAGAAAGGGCGGAGCGTCGGCCGGGACGCACGAGCTGCCGGGGCATTCAATCGCCCCATCTTTCGGGTATGATCGGGGATTCGGCGAACGCCCCGCCCGTGACGGCGGCCCGCCGTGATCCGCCCGGGAGGGACGACGCGTCCATGAACGTTCGGTGCCCGAGAGAGCCCCTGCTGGCGGCGCTGCAGTCCGCATCGGCGGTCGTGCCGGCACGATCTCCGAAGCCGGTCCTCACCAACGTGAAGCTCGAGGCGACCCGCGAGGGCGTGGTGCTGTCCGCCACCGATCTCGAGGTGGGCATCCGGATCGAGGTGGAGGGCGTCGAGGTGTCCGCGCCGGGCGCGGTGCTCCTGCCCAGTGGGCGGCTCACGGCGATCCTCCGCGAGAGCGCGGCGGGCACGGTGTTCGACATCCACTCCGACGGCAGTGCGGCCGTCGTCAAGGCTCCGCGCAGTTCCTTTCGGCTTCCCGCCGAAGACCCGCTCGAGTTCCCGTCGGGGTCGGCGTTTCCCGGAGCCCCCTGCTACGAGATGGCGGCGCCGCTCGTGCGCGAACTCGTGCGACGCACGGTGTTCGCGACGGACAGCGAGTCGAGCCGCTACGCGCTCGGCGGCGTGCTCGTGGAGCTCGGTGCGGCGGGTGTCATCGCGGTCGGCACCGACGGCCGCCGGCTGGCGAAGATGGAGGGTCCGGCGGTGACGCAGGGCGCCGGTGGTCCGACGGCGGATTCCCAGCCGATCGTGCCGGCCAAGGCCATGCAGCTCGTCGAACGCTGCCTCGGTCCGGCGGACGTGCCGGTGCGGGTCGCGGTGCGGCAGAGCGAGATCCTCGTCGCGTCAGGTCCGACCACGATCTCGGCGAGGCTCGTGGAGGGGCGCGTCCCGCGGTGGCGCGACGTGTTTCCGGAGCGGCCCGAGGCGACCCGCATCGGTCTGGTCGCCGGTCCGTTCCTCGGTGCCGTGCGGCAGGCGGCGATCGTCACGAGTGAGCAGTCGAAGGGAGTCGACTTCACGTTCGAGCCCGGGCAGCTGATCCTCTCGGGTCGGTCGGCGGAGAGTGGCGAGAGCCGGATCGAGCTGCCGATCGATCATGCCGGACCGACCCTGCGCATCAAGCTCGACCCGCGGTTCGTCAGCGAGTTCCTCCGCGTGCTCGACGGCGGCACGGCCGTGACGGTGGAACTCACCGACTCGCAGAGCGCCTGCGTCTGTCGCACCGAGGACGGCTACGGCTACGTCATCATGCCGCTGGCGGCCGACTGAATGCTCGAGCAGGTGTGCATGGCACGACTCCCGCCCCGCCCCGCGCCGTCATCGGGTCCGCTGCCGATCGGCAGGGTGATGTCCCGACTGCTCGCGCGGTCCGGCTATGCCGAGGAGCGGGCGGCCGACGGCCTCGCCGAGGCCTGGAGACAGGCGTGTCCCGAGGTGTTTCGCGGGCAGTCGCAGCCCGGCCTCGTGCGGCGCGGCGTGCTCGAGGTGTTCGTGCGGCACTCCGCCCTCGTGCAGGAATTCGGCTTCCACAAGCAGGGCGTGCTCGAGCGGCTGCGGCAGATCCTGCCCGCTGCCGGCATCGCCGACATCCGCTGTCGGATCCTGCCCGACGCGGGAGCCGAGGCCGGCTGACGCCGGTCCTTCGGCGCGCGGCCACATGGCCGTGGTCACGACCATCCTTCACGGGACCAGTGCAGAGCGAGGAGAGCGACGATGGCAGACGACGAGCGACAGCAGCAGTACACCTCGGCCGATCTCAAGCACCTCTCCGACCGCGACCATGTGCGCGAGCGGTTCGGCATGTACATCGGCGACAACACGTCCCGCGGCCTCCACCATCTGGTCTACGAGGTGGTGGACAACTCGATCGACGAGTGCATGGCCGGATATGCCAAACAGGTGAGCGTGACGGTCAATGTCGACGGCAGCGTGACGGTCGAGGACGACGGCCGGGGGATTCCGGTCGACATCCACCCGCAGCTCTCCGAGGAGATGGACCGGGAGGTCTCCACGCTCGAGGGCGTGATGACCGTGCTCAAGTTCGGCGGCAAGTTCCAGAAGGGCGCGTATCAGGCGACCGGCGGCCTGCACGGCGTGGGCGTGACAGTGGTCAACTTCCTCTCCGAGTGGTGCGAGGTGGAGGTCTGCCGCGAGGGGCACGTCTGGCAGCAGGAGTACCAGCGCGGCGAGCGGACCGGCCCGGTCCGCACGATGGGCACCACCACGCGGACGGGCACCAAGACGACCTTCAAACCCGACCCGCAGATCTTTCCGCAGACGAAGTTCTCCTGGGACGTGCTCGCGAAGCGGCTCAGGGAACTGGCCTATCTCAACTCGGGGCTCCGGGTGCGGTTTCGGGACGTGGCGACCGACACCGACGAGGAGTACTTCTTCGAGCGCGGGATCGTGCAGTTCGTCGAGCAGCTCAACCAGGCGAGCGAGCACGTGCACGCCGACGTGATCTCGATCCAGGGATCGCACGAGGGCGTCGCCTGGGACATCGCGCTGCAGTACGCGAAGGAGTACACGGAAAACCTCCACAGCTACGTCAACAACATCTCGACCACCGAGGGAGGGACGCACGTCGCCGGCTTTCGTGCGGCCCTGACCCGCACGCTCAACCAGTACGGCCGCAAGAGCAACCTCTACAAGTCGCTCAGCGACAACCTCGTGCCGACGGGCGAGGACATCCGCGAGGGCCTGACGGCGATCATCAGCGTGCGGGTTCCGGAGCCCCAGTTCGAGGGGCAGACGAAGACCAAGCTCGGCAACGGAGAGGTCGAGGGGATCATCAATTCGGCCGTGGGCGACTTCCTCGGCAGGTATCTCGAGGAGAACCCGAAGAGCGCCAAGGCGATCATCGAGAAGGGGATCCTGGCCGCCGAGGCGCGGGAGGCCGCGAAGAAGGCCCGCAAGGAGCTGCGCGACCGCAAGAACGCCCTCTCCGGCGGCGGACTGCCGGGCAAGCTTCGCGACTGCACGAGTCGGGAGGTGGAGAAGTGCGAGCTGTACCTCGTGGAGGGTGACAGCGCCGGGGGCTCGGCCGAGGGGGGCAGGCTGCGCGAGTATCAGGCGATCCTGCCGCTCCGCGGCAAGATCATCAACGCCTACAAGAGCCGCACGGCCAAGGTGCTCGCCAACGAGGAGGTGAGCAGTCTGATCGTCGCGATCGGCTCCGGATTCGGCGAGGAGACCGACCTCGGCAAGCGTCGCTACGACAAGGTCGTGATCATGACCGACGCCGACGTCGACGGCTCCCACATCCGCACGCTGCTCCTCACGTTCTTCTACCGGCAGATGCCCCAGCTGGTGTCGGCCGGCCACGTCTACGTCGCCCAGCCGCCGCTCTTCCGCGTGCGGTCGAAGAAGTCGGTCTACTACGTGCAGACCGAGGAGGAGATGAAGACGCAGCTCCTCGACCAGGGCCTCGGCGAGGGCGTCTTCCTTCCCGGAGACGGCCGCGAGATCACCGGCGAGGCGATGCACAAGCTCTGCCGCACGCTCGCGGGCCTCGAGGACGCGCTCGTGGCCTTGGAGAGGCGCGGGATCAGCCTGCGGGAACACGCCGCGCGCCGTGATCCGGCGACCGGCAAGCTGCCCATCTACCACGTCTACTTCGGGCTCGAGGAACGCTGGTTCACGGGTCGCGACGAGCTCGAGGCGTTCGTGAAGGGGAAGGAACAGGCCGCGGGGCGCGAGCTGCAGGTGGGTCGGATCGAGGAGGCGCGGGCCGCCGGTGACGCGACGCCGGGCACCGCTCCCAGCACGGGTGACGATCAGCTCGTGGTGGTGGATCTCCACGAGGTCCGCAGCGTGAATGCCGGGCTCAAGGAGCTCGAGGCGATGGGCTTCGGGATCGAGTCGCTCATGCCGCAGGACCGGACCGGCAGCGAGGCACCGCGCTACACGCTGCGACGCGGCGACAACGAGATCGGACTCGAGGACCTGCGTGGCCTGCTCGCGGCGGTGCGCCGGGCCGGCGAGAAGGGTCTCTCCATCACGCGCTTCAAGGGCCTCGGAGAGATGAATGCCGAGGAGCTCCGCGATACGACGCTCGATCCTGCGAACCGCACGCTCCTGCGCATCACGATGTCCGACGCCGCCGCGGCCGATGACCTGTTCCGCGTGCTCATGGGCGAGCAGGTGGAGCCCCGGCGCGACTTTATCGAGAAGCACGCGCTCGACGTAAAGAATCTGGACGTCTGAACGGACCCCAGACGACCCGCGGGCGTCATGCGTCGGGGAGGCCCGTGCCCCCTGTCATCCATCGGGAAGGGCGCGGCAGCGCGAGGCGCGCGTGGGAGTCGCTTGCGCGGGGATGTAGAATTCCGGGGGTCTTCGCTCCGGGGCACGCCGGTGCCTCGATCGCGTGCCTCGATTGCGTTCCGGGAGCATGCCGCCCATGCCACCGATGCCGCGCATGCCGCACCCGTCGATCCCGGGCGTGTCGCGCGTCGCCCTGCCGATCCTGCTGCTCGTGTTCGCGGGCCGGGCATGGGCGGTCGAGGCTGACTCGACGCCGGCCGTCAGCGAGTCGGCCTACGTCGAGACGATTCGTCCGCTCCGCGCGGAACGCTGTGTCTCATGCCACGGCGCCCTGCGGCAGGAGGCCGGTCTGCGGCTCGACACCGCGGCGCTCCTGCTCGCAGGTGGCGAGTCGGGGCCGGCTGCGGTGCGGAACGACCCGGCCTCGAGCATGATCGTCGCCCGCGTCGCCGACCCGGATGCCGCGACGAGGATGCCGCCCGATGGCGAGGCGGAACCGCTCTCCGCGGAGCAGGTGGCGGCGCTCGCGGGCTGGATCGCAGCCGGATGTCCCGCACCGGCCGACGAGCGGCCCGAGGCGGATCCCCGCGACCACTGGGCGTTCCGGCCACGGACGCGCCCGGCAGTGCCGCAGGTGCAGGATGCCGCGCGGGTGCGGAACCCGATCGACGCGTTTCTCGCGCAGGCCCACGACCGGGCAGGCAGCACGCCGCAGCCGGAGGCCCCGCGGCACGTGCTCGTCCGCCGGCTCTTCGTCGATCTCGTCGGGCTGCCGCCGCAGCCGGAGGACATGGCCGCGATCGAGGCCGACGCCTCCCCCGACTGGTACGAACGGCTCGTCGAGAGGCTGCTCGCCGACCCGCGGCACGGCGAGCGGTGGGCGCGGCACTGGATGGATGTCTGGCGGTATGCCGACTGGTGGGGCCTGGGCGACCAGCATCGCAACAGCGCGAAGCACATGTGGCACTTCCGGGACTGGATCGTGGAGTCACTCAACGCCGATGTGGGCTACGACGAGATGCTGCGGCAGATGCTCGCGGCCGACGAACTCCATCCGGACGATCCGGCCAGGCTGCGGGCCACGGGCTTCCTCGCCCGCAACTGGTTCCTCTTCAACCGCACGCCCTGGCTCGACGAGACGGTGGAGCACGTCGGCAAGGGTCTGCTCGGCCTGACGCTGAACTGCGCGAGGTGCCACGCCCACAAGTACGACCCGATCCGGCAGGAGGACTACTACCGGTTCCGGGCGTTTTTCGAGCCGATCGAGACCCGCGTGGACGTGGTGCCGGGTGAGGGCGATCTCGAGAGGGACGGCATCCCGCGGGTCTTCGACGGTCACCTCGATCGCCCCACCCATCTGTTCGTCCGTGGCGAGGACACGAAGCCCGACACGTCACGGTCGTTCGAGCCGGGCGTGCCCGAGGTGCTCGCGTTCCGCGGGATCGAGGTGCGTCCCGTCTCGCTGCCGCCGACCGCGTTCGAGCCCGAGCGGCGGCCGTGGGTCCTCGAGGCGCACGTGGCGACGGCCCGCCGCGCCGTCGAGTCGGCCGAGTCCGCGGTGACGAAGGCCGTCGAGAAGGCGTCTGCCGCGAGGACGACGCTCGCCACGGCCGAGCGCGAGGCCGCCCCGGCGCCGGCAACGGTCTCCTCCGCGCCGGAATCCGGTCCGGGATCGTTCGTCGACGACTTCAGTCAGCTCGACGCGGGTCGCTGGAAGCTCTTCGGCGGCGAATGGACGCACGAGCCCGGCCGGCTGGTCCAGGGACGGGATGGCCAGTCGCGCGCCGTGGTGCGGCTCGGATCCGTGCCGCCGCGCGACTTCGATGCCACCATGACGTTCACGATCACCGGGGGGACCACCTATCGCAGCGTCGGGCTGTCGTTCGACTCGACGCAGCCCGATCCGGTGCGACCCCATGCCGCGGACGACCGGGAGGTGCTGGTCTATGCGAGCGGCTGGGCGAGCGGTCCGAAGGTGCAGGCGGCCTACGTGCTCGACGGGGCGTGGCGGTATCCCGCCGACGGTGCCGTCGCCCGATCGGTCGCCCTGCACCGCTCCCACAGGCTGCGTGTGGCGGTGCGCGACACGCTCGTCAACGTCTGGTTCGATGATGAGCCCGTGCTCGCGTGGCGGTCGCCGGTGCCGCGCCGAAGCGGGAGCCTGCAGCTCATCACGTTCGATGCGACGGCGGTCTTCGAGCGCGTGTCGCTCGCCACGTTGTCGGGAGACGTGACGCTCCGTGAGCCGGCCACGGCGACGGCGTCGGCCGTGCCATCGATCGACGCCGCGCGGGCACTCGTGGCCACGGCCGAGCGACAGCTCGCCATCGCCCGGGCTGGCCTCGCAGTGGAGCAGGCCGCGCTCGAGAGTGTCGTAGGCCGCGTCGCGGCGACGCGCACCGCCTGGGAGGCGGCCGCCGACGGCGGTGCCGACGATGCGCTCGAGCGCCGCACGGAGGCGGCGACGGCGGCCGTGCGTGCCGAACGGCAACTCGCCGTCGCCCGCGCCCGGCGGAAGGTGGCCGAAGCGGAGGACACGGTCGCCACGGCCGCCCCGGAGAAGAAGGGCGAGGCTGAGAAGGCACTGGCCGCGGCTCGTGAAGCGGTCGAGAAGGCGGTGCAGGCGGTGGAGACAGCCGACGGGCCGTTCACGCCGTTGGCCGGTGCGAAGTGGACACCCACGCGGTTCAGGACGTCGACGGCGGACGACCCCGCCGTGCCCTTCCCCACGACGAGCACCGGACGTCGCACGGCCCTGGCCCGCTGGATCACCGACCCGCAGAATCCGCTCACCGCCCGCGTCGCCGCCAACCATCTCTGGATGCGGCACATGGGCAGGCCGCTCGTGTCGACCGTCTTCGAGTTTGGACGGAAAGGGGAGGCCCCCGCGCACCCCGAACTCGTCGACTGGCTCGCGAGCGAACTGGTGGACGGACCGCGGCCGGAGGGGTCGCGGGGCGCCGGGGGCTGGAGCATGAAGCACCTCCACCGGCTCATCTGCACGTCGGCCGCCTACCGGATGGGGTCGTCGACCGCGGGCGCCGATGCCGCGCTGGCGATCGATCCCGACAACCGGCTCGTGTGGCGGCGGGAGCCGATCCGGCTCGAGGCGCAGGTCGTCCGCGACGGTGTCCTCGCCCTCGCCGGCATGCTCGACCTCACGATGGGCGGTCCGCCGGTGCGGGAGTCCGCGCAGGCGACCTCCCGTCGGCGGAGCCTGTACTTCTGGCATTCCGACATCAGCCGCAACCTGTTCCTGACGACGTTCGACGATGCCGCCGCGAAGGAGTGCTACGAACGCGAGCGGAGCATCGTGCCGCAGCAGGCGCTCGCGTTGGCCAACGCCGCGCTCGTGCATGATGCGGCGGCCGCGATCGCCGCGCGGCTCGAGGTCGCGGCGGAGGACGTCGCGGCGTTCCTCGAGCGGGCCTTCGAGACGATCCTGCAGCGCGATCCGTCGGCCGACGAGCGGGCCGCCTGTGAAGCCACGCTCGGCAGATGGCGGGGGGTGGCGAAGCCGGCGGCGGGAACCACCGACCCGGCGCGGGTGCTCCTCGTGTGGGTGCTGCTCAACCACAACGACTTCGTGACGCTTCGGTGATGCCGGGAGACCGAACCATGCCCATGCCGATGCCGCATCGACGCGCGTGTCTCGCCGACCTCGGCCTCGGGTTCACCGGCCTCGCGCTCGGTGCGCTCCTGCACCGCGAGGGTGCGGGGAGTCCGGCCGTCTGGACGCCGCCCGACGGCAGGCCGCACGCACCTCCCAAGGCCAGAAGCGTCATCTGGCTCTTCATGAACGGCGGCGTGAGCCACATGGAGAGCTTCGACCCGAAGCCGGAGATCACGAAGTACGCCGGCACGTCGATCGCCCAGACGCCGTATGCCGACGTGCAGAGCCCCGAGAAGCTCGCGAAGGAGCGGGCTCCCGTCCCGGACGCCAATGGCCAGCAGCGGAACGTGCTCTTTCCGCTCCAGGTGGGGTTCCGGAAGCACGGGCAGAGCGGCATCGAGGTGAGCGACTGGTTTCCCCACACCGCGCGGAACATCGATCGGATCGCCGTCGTCCGCTCGATGTGGACGACCGACTCGAACCACGGCGCACAGACGCAGTTTCACACCGGTCGCCACATGCTCGATCCACCCCAGCCGACGCTCGGGGGCTGGGTGCACTACGGCCTCGGCTCGCTCAACGACGACCTGCCGCAGTTCATCTCGATGGGCACGCGCGAATACTGGAACCGGAAGGACGGCGACTACCTCGGGCCGGCGCACGACGCGGTGCCCCTGCGGATCGACCCGGCCAACCCGCTCGACTTCGGGCGCCCGGAGCGGGCCATGTCGCGCGAGGCGCAGGAGATCGGCTTCGACCTCGTGGAGCGGTTGAACGGACTCACCGCCGTGGAGTATCCGAACGACCCGGCCACGGCGGCCCGCATCGCCTCCTACGAGCTGGCCTTCCGGATGCAACGCAGCGTGCCCGAGGTGATGGATTTCTCGGGTGAGACGGAGGAGACGAAGCGGCTCTACGGCCTCGACCTGCCGCACTGCGGGGCGTTCGCGGCGCAGCTGCTCGCCAGCCGCCGGCTCGTCGAGCGCGGCGTGCGGTTCATCCAGATCCAGCACGGCGGCGGAGGTGCGGGCGCATGGGATGCCCACGGCGGCCTCAAGGCCAATCACGAGAAGAACGCGCTCGCGGTCGATCAGCCGATCGGCGGGCTGCTCACGGATCTCGACCGGCGCGGCCTGCTCGACGAGACGATCGTCGTCTTCGCGACCGAGTTCGGCCGGACGCCCGGCTCGCAGGGTTCCGACGGCCGCGACCATCATCCCTTCGCGTTCTCGGTGTGGCTGGCCGGCGGGGGGATCAGGGGGGGCGTCGCCCACGGCGCGACCGACGCACTCGGCTTCCATGCCGTGGAGGATCGGCACTACGTGACCGACGTCCACGCCACGATCCTGAAGCTCCTCGGCCTCGACTCGCGACGGCTCGAGGTGCCGGGTCGCAAGCGGCTGGCGATCGACCACGGCACCCCGATCGACGCGATCATCGGCTGACGGACCCCCGCGCGTGACCGCGTGCGGCAAGCCGGTACACTGCCGCCCATGCCCGAGCTGCCGCGTTTGTCGTTCGGTGTCGGTGACCGCTTCGCCCATGAGGCGGAGGCGCAGCTGGCCGCCTTCGAGCGGCTCGCGGCCGAGGGCGTCGTCGTCGCGCCGGTGTGGAACAAGTCGAACCGCGAGCACGCCTTCATCGGCAGCGAGCCGGCGAGCGTGCGGGCGGCCGCGGCCGCGGCGGTGGCGGCGCGCGGCTGGCCGCATCCCGGGTTCGTCGTCGCCGCCCCCCTCCGGCGCGACACGGTGGACCGCTACCTCGAGTCGAGCGACTTTTTCACGATCGACGTGGCTGACGCGATCGGCACGCCCCCTGCCGATGCCGACATCGCCGCCTTCGCGGCCCGCCACCCGGAGCTGGCGACGGCCGTCCCCGTGGACGGACTCGACGCGCCGCTCGTCCTCACGCCGGACCGACTCGCGGCGATCACCCGCACCTACCTCTCGGCCTGCCGCGAGGCGGGGCGGATCTTCCGCCACATCCGCGCTCGCCGCGGGTCGGACGCGGTGATCGAGGTGAGCATGGACGAGACCGACGCGCCGCAGACGCCACCGGACCTGCTCGTCATCCTCGCCCTCCTCGCCGACGAGGGCGTGCCGCTGGCGACGATCGCGCCGAAGTTCACCGGACGGTTCAACAAGGGGGTGGACTACGTGGGGGACCTCGCGGCGTTCGAGCGGGAGTTCTCCGACGACGTCGCCGTGCTCGGCCATGCGGCGAGGCGCTACGGCCTTCCCGCGGGCGCGAAGCTCTCGGTGCACTCCGGGAGCGACAAGTTCTCGCTCTACCCCGTCATCCGTCGCACGCTCGAGCGGACCGGGGCCGGCGTGCATCTGAAGACGGCCGGCACGACCTGGCTCGAGGAGCTCATCGGCCTCGCGGAGGCCGGGGGCGACGGCCTCGAACTGGCCCGCGAGATCTACGCGACCGCGCTCGATCACGTCGACGAGCTGTGCGGACCCTACGCGGCCGTCATCGACATCGACCGGTCACGGCTGCCGAGCGCGGCCGAGGTGCGAGCCTGGGACGGACCGCGGCTGGCGGCGGCGATTCGCCACGTGCCCGCCTGTCCCGACTTCAACCCGCACGTGCGCCAATTGCTCCACGTGGCGTTCAAGCTCGCGGCCAAAGAGGGCCGCCGCTACACCGACCTGCTCGTGACCAACCGGGCCATCGTCGCCCGACAGGTCACCGCCAACATCCTCGAGCGGCACCTGCGTCCGCTCTTCCTCGGGTGACGCGATGCGCTCGGCCGTCACGATCTGCCTGGTGCCCGAGGCGCGTCGCGGCCCGGTCGTCTTCCACGCCGGGGAGGTCGCGGCATGCGAGCCGCCGGGCCTGACCGGGCCGACCTCCGCGCTCGAGCGCGGGCTGGAGGCCTGCTGCCGGCTTGCCGCGGACCTCGGCTTCGATGCGGTCGAGATCTTCCCGGCCGGCGGGGGCCCCGAGGCGTTTCCCGGGGCGTTCCTCCGGGACCTGCTCGGTGATCTCGGCCTCGGCCTCGCGGCGGTGGGCACCGGGGCGGGCTGGATCAGGCACGGTCTGCACCTCTGCCATGCCGACGCGGGCATCCGCGCGCGGGCCCGGGCCTTCATCGCGGAGGTCATCGACGCCGCCGGTCGTCTCGGTGCGCCGGCGATTCTCGGCTCGATGCAGGGCCGCACCGGCGAGGGTGTGGACCGCGAGGCGGCCCTCGACCATCTCGCGGCGGCGCTCGACGAGCTCGGCGTGCGGGCCGCAGCCCACGGGCAGCCGCTTCTCTACGAGCCGCTCAACCGGTATGAGACCGATCTCTTCAACCGGCAGGAGGAGGCGGCCGCGTTCCTGCGCACGCGTCTCTCGTCCGGTGCCACGGTGCGGCTCCTGTGCGATCTCTTCCACATGCAGATCGAGGAGGCGGACCCGGCCGCGACGCTCGTGGCGTGCGGCGAGCTCGTGGGGCACGTGCACTGGGCCGATTCCAACCGCCGCGCCGTCGGCTTCGGCCACGCCGACATGCCGGGTGTCGTCGCCGCCCTGCGGCGGATCGGCTACCGTGGGCATCTCTCGGCGGAGGTCTTTCCGCTGCCGACGCCGCTGGAGGCGGCACGGCAGAGCGTCGAGAGCGTGCGCCGGCTCGTCGTCGTGTGACGGACGACGGCGAGGCGGGACTGACGCTCCCACGACACCACGTGATGCACGACGTCCACCCGCAGCCCGGAGGCGCTCCCCCATGCTCGACACACCCCTGCTTCACCCCGACATCCTCGCGATCCTCGCCCGGTCGGGACACCACTCGAAGGTGCTCATCGCCGACGGCAACTATCCGGCGCTCGACAAGCGCGGGCCCCGGGCCGAGCTCGTGTCGCTCCAGTTGGCGCCGGGCATCCCGACGGTGGCGCAGGCCTTCGCGGCCGTGCTCGCGACCGTGCGGATCGACGCCGTGCACACGATGGGCGTCGACCGGAGTGACTCCTACGCGGCCGCCACGCCCGGGGATCCGCCGGCGTGGGAGGAGTATCGCCGCATCATCGCCGCCGCCGGCGCGCGGCTCGTCCTCGAGCCGATCGTGAAGTGGGACTTCTACGCGGCCGTGGCGTCACCCGACCACGTGCTCACCATCCAGACGGCCGACACCCAGCCCTGGGCCAACCTCCTCGTGACGCTCGGCTGCCGGACGTTCTGACATTCCGGGGCGTCGCCCGACGCGTCGCCCGACATCCCTCCTCCCCGAGAGTCCGCATGCAGACGCGTCCGCTGGGCCGCACCGGCCTCGACGTTCCGATCCTCGCCTTCGGCGCCAGTTCGCTCGGCCAGGAGTTCCGGCCGGTGACGCTCGACGAGGCCCTCGCGAGCGTCCGTGCCGCCTTCGACTGCGGCATGAACCTCGTGGACACGAGCCCCTTCTACGGCCGCGGCATGAGCGAGGTGCTCCTCGGCGTGGCGCTGCGGGGCGTGCCGCGCGACTCCTACCTGCTCTGCACGAAGCTCGGCCGTTACGACCTCGCCCACTTCGACTTCTCGGCCCGGCGGGTGGCGGAGAGCGTCGACGTGTCGCTCCACCGCCTCGGCACCGACCACCTCGACATCGTGCTCTGCCACGACATCGAGTTCGTGCCGCTCGTGCAGATCGTCGAGGAGACGCTGCCGGCGCTGCGGCGGATCCAGGCGGCCGGCAAGGTGCGGTTCGTGGGATTCTCGGGCTATCCGCAGAAGATCTTCCGCTGGATCTGTGAACGGGCCGACGTGGACTGCGTGCTGAGCTACAACCAGTACACGCTGCAGAACACCCGCTTCGCCGACGAGACCATCCCGTTCCTCCGCGAGCGGGGCATCGGCGTCATGAGCGCCGGCCCCTTCAGCGCCCGCCTGCTCACCGACGCGCCGCTGCCGGCGTGGCTCAAGGAGCCGGAACCGGTGAAGGCCGCGGCGCGCCGTGCGGCGGAACTCTGCCGGTCGCGCGGCTCGTCGATCGCGAAGCTCGCGCTGCAGTTTTCCCTGGCCGACGACCGCATCGCCACGACCGTGGCGGGCAGTGCCAACCCCGCCAACGTGCGGGCGTGGGCCGCATGGGCCGCCGAGCCGCTCGACACCGACCTCGTCCGCGACGTGCAGGCAATCTTCGCCCCGGTGAGAAACGTCGGGCACGTCGAAGGATTGGCCGAGAACAACTGAGGGGACCCATGCGGATCGACGCCCATCAGCACTTCTGGCGGTACGCACCCGCGGAGTACCCGTGGATCGGCGCCGGGATGGAACGCCTCGCGCGGGATTTCCTGCCGGGTGATCTGGCCGACGTCGCCAGGCCGCACGGCATCGGTGGCAGCGTCGCCGTGCAGGCCCGGCAGTCGCTCGTCGAGACGCGCTGGCTGCTCGAACTCGCCGCCGCCGATCCGTTCGTGCGCGGCGTGGTCGGCTGGGTCGACCTGCGGGATCCCGGCGTTGCTTCGACGCTCGAGCCACTCTCGCGTCGGGAGCGATTCGTCGGCGTGCGCCATGTCGTGCAGGACGAGCCCGACCCGAGGTTCCTCCTCGGGGCCAACTTCGTCCGCGGCCTCGGGCATCTCCACGCGTTCGGCCTCACCTACGACCTCCTCCTCTTCCCGCCGCAGCTGCCGGCCGCCGTGGAACTCGTCGGGCTCCTGCCCGAGCAGCCCTTCGTGCTCGATCACCTCTCCAAGCCGCGGATCGCCCTCGGCCCGTCGGCGCCCGAGTTCGCGTCGTGGCGGCGCGAGATCGAGGCACTCGCGCGTCATCCCAACGTGTCGTGCAAGCTCTCGGGGCTCGTCACGGAGGCGGCCTGGTGCCGCTGGCGGCGGGAGGACTTCACGCCCTACCTCGACGTGGCGTTGGCCGCGTTCCGTCCCGACCGGCTGATGTTCGGGAGCGACTGGCCGGTCTGCCTGCTCTCGGGTGACTATGCGGCGGTCGTGGACATCGTCACGACGTTCATCGGGAAGCTGGCCGAGGGGGAGCGCGAGGCGATCCTCGGCGGCACGGCCGCGCGGTTCTACGGCCTGGCTTGACGGGCCCTTCCCCGAGTCGATCATCACCCACCCTGGAGCCGTCACGATGCAGGCCCTCGTCTTCGCCGCCCCCCATGACGCCACGTACACCGACGTGCCCGAGCCCCCCGCGCCGGCGGCCGGAGAGGCGGTCGTGCGGGTGCATGCCGTCGGCGTGTGCGGCACCGACTACGCCGGCTACCTCGGCAAGATGCCGTACTTCACCTACCCGCGCATCCCGGGACACGAACTCGGCGTGGAGGTGCTGGCCGTCGGGGATGGCGTCACGAACGTCAGGCCCGGCGACCGCTGCTCCGTCGAGCCCTATCTCAACTGCCAGCGGTGCCATGCGTGTCGGCGTGGCCTGACGAACTGCTGCGAGCACAACCAGACGCTCGGCGTGCACTGCGACGGGGGTCTGCGGCGGCTCTATGCACTGCCGGCCCGGAAGCTCCACCCCTCGCCGCGTCTCTCCCACGCGCAGAACGCACTCGTCGAGACGCTCGCGATCGGCTGCCACGCCGTGGACCGTGGCGGGCCGACCCCCGCCGAGACGGTGCTCGTGATCGGGGCGGGTCCGATCGGCCTGTCGGCCGTGGAGTTCGCCAAGCTCTCGGGCGCGCGGGTGATCGTGATGGACACCGCGGCTCCGCGGCTCGAATTCGTGCGGTCGAGGATGGCCGTGGCCGACACGATCCTCGCCGACGGCACCGCGAGCGACATCGACGCGCTCGAGCGGCTCACCGACGGTCGCCTCGCGGAGGTCGTCATCGACGCGACCGGGAGCGTCGCGAGCATGTCGCGGGCGCTCGAGGCGTGCGCCTTCGGTGGTCGCCTCGTCTACGTGGGCATCACGCAGGCCGAGCTTCGCTTCTCGCATGCGGCGATCATGCACCGTCGCGAGCTTTCGATCCTCGCGAGCCGCAACGCGCTGTCGCGGGACTTTCCGCGGATCATCGGCCTCATCGACGCCGGCCGGATCGACACGGCGCCCTGGATCACGCACCGCGTCGCCTTCGCCGAGGCGGCGGGTGCGTTTCCGCGGCTGCTCGAGCCCGCGAGCGGCGTGATCAAGGCCGTCGTCGAGCTCGACCCCTGAGCCACGGTGGAGTCACCGGCCCGAGTCTGCCCTCCGGGTGGTGCAGCATCATGGTGGCCCAGTCCTGTGGGTGGTGCAGCCTCATCGTGGCGCACGCTTTCAGCGTGCGCAAGCGGCTTGCGTGCCGCACGATGCAGCAATCCTCGTACCGACCGTGACTCCGAGGTCGTGTGTCCGCGCGTCAGCCCACCCGCATTCGCACGCTGAAAGCGTGCGTGACGGAGGACAGGCCCCATGCCGCTGTTCGGCTGTGGGGCCATGGATGGCTTTTTCCACGTGCCGCTGCGGGATGCAGCGTCATCCTTCAGTGGGCATGCATCGACGCCACTGCATGGCTGTGGGGCCATGGATGGCTTTTTCCACGTGCAGTCAGCGGACGTCGAGCAGCTCGACGAGGAAGTGGAGCGTGGCGTCGGGCGGGATGGGGCCGCCCGGCGTGCCCCGCTTGCCGTAGCCGAGGTCGCTCGGAATCAGGAGTTCGATCATGCCCCCCTTCCCCACGAGCTGCATGCCCTCAGTCCAGCCGGGGATCACCTGGTTGAGGCCGAACTCGATCGGCTCGCCGCGCTGGTAGGAGCTGTCGAAGACCTTCTCGCTGTCGAGCCAGCCGTGGTAGTGCACCTTCACGGTGTTCGTCGCCTTCGGATTGACGCCCTCGCCCTTGCGCAGCACGCGGTACTTGAGCCCCGACTTCGTCGCGGTGAACGCCTTCGGCGCGTCGGCATCGACCGCGCCGGCCCCCTTGGGCAGCTTGGGGTGGGGCACTTCCTGCGCTTGCGCTTCCTGGGCCACGGCGATCTCCTGGAAAAAAGGTGCGGGGCAGACGACACAGAGCGAGACAAGGCACGCGGCGAACGGGCGCATGGCGGAACTCCGGGTGGGGCGAACGAGGCGGGCAGCATACCCGGCTGGGGAGCGGGAGGGAACGCTACGCCCCCACGAGCCGCTCGACCTCGTCCGGCTCGATCGGCACGTGGCTGCAGAGGTCGATGGCCCCCGACTCGGTGACGAGCACGTCGTTCTCCAGCCGGATGCCGATGCCCTCCTCCGGGATGTAGATGCCCGGCTCGACGGTCATCACCCAGCCCGGCGCGAGAGGTCCGTCGAGCGGGGCGAGGTCGTGCACGCCCAGTCCGAGCGAGTGGCCGAGGCCGTGCATGAAATACCTGCGGCAGGCCGGCTTGTCGGGCGTGTCGGCGGCCGCCTCGTCCGCCGTGAGGAGGCCGAGGCCCACGAGCTCCTCCGCCATCTGCACCTGTGCCGCCCGCTTCCATTCGCGCAGCGTCACGCCCGGCCTCGTGCGTTCGACCGACGCCCGCAGGACGCGGAGCACCGCCTCGTACACCGCGCGTTGCCGCGCCGTGAAGGTGCCGCCGACGGGATAGGTGCGGGTGAGATCGGCGCTGTAGTTGGCCCAGGAGGCGCCCACGTCCACGAGCAGCAGATCCCCCGTGCGGCACGCCGCCATGTTGTCCACGTAGTGCAGGACGCAGGCATTGCCGCCGGAGGCCACGATCGGCTCGTAGCCCATCCACGCCCGGCGGCGGGTGAACTCGTGGAGCAGCTCCGCCTCGAGTTCGTATTCCATCACGCCCGGCCGCAGCGCGCGGCACAGCCGCCGCAGGCCGGCGTCGGTGATGTCGATGGCGTGGCGGATGAGGCCGACCTCGACCTCGTCCTTCACGGCCCGCAGCCTCCGCAGGAGCGGCGCGAGCCGCTCGTAGTGATGCAGCGGATACCGCTCCATGAGCCTCCGGGCCATGCGCAGGTCGCGCGGCTCCACGTCGGTCGACGCCCGCTCGTGCTCGTTGGCGTTGAGCAGCACCACGTCGGCATCCGCGAGGAGTGCGTGGAGCGCGCCGGGCAGCTCGGAGATCCAACGGACGCGGGCGACTCCCGACACGGCGGTCGCCCGCTCCTGATCGAGCTTCGCGCCCTCCCACTGGGCCGTCTGCTCGGTCGGCTGCCGCAGGTAGAGCGTCTCGCGCTGCGCCGGGTCGATCGCATGGGGCGCGAGCACGAGGACGCTCTCCTCCTGCTCGATGCCCGTGAGCCAGAAGAGGTCACCCGCCGGATGCAGCCGCAGCGTGCCGTCACCGTTGGTCGGCAGGATGTCGGCCGCGTGCACGATCGCGACGCTGCGAGGCGGGAGGACCTCGACCAGGCGCCGGCGGTGGGCGGCGAAGACGGCTGGGTCGAGCGGATCGTGGCGCATGGGAACGGAATGCCCGGGGGTGGGGTGGTCAGCCGCGGCCGCGACGTGCGCGCGGGGCGCTGGCTTCGGTCGTCTGGCTGTCCGCCGCCAGGCCGTAGGCGGCGAGCCATGACGACACGCCGACGGGGGCCGTGGAGGCGGGTTCCTGCGCACGTCCCTCGCGGCTCCGCTCGATCGACGCGGCCGCACGTGACGTGCCGAACTCGATCGAGCCGGTGTCGAACTCGAACGAGACGTTCCGCCAGGTGCCGGTCCGGCCGACGAGCTGGGACGGTGCGACCTTGTTCATGACCTCGATGGTCCATGTGCCCGCGGCCGATTCGCCCCAATAGGCGTTGCTCGTGAACGTCCAGGCGAGCGTCGCGCGGGGGCGTGCGCCCGGCGCGCCGTAGCGATGACGCTGCGAGTCGGTGCCGACGAGGAACCGGTCGTCGGAGAAGAGCCGGTGCCGGGTGCCGGAGGGCGAGGTGACGAAGGCCTCGAGATCGCCGCTGATCGCGCCCCGCCCGCTCCCGCTGCCGTTGCGGTAGACGCGGAGGTTCGTCTGGAGATTGCCGACGTTGAGCCTGACGCGCACGCTCTCGAGCGGCGCCGACGCGGCGGTGTCGGGCACGGTGTAGGTCGCCGTGAGGGTCGGCTGGGACCGGGTGAATCGCGAGCCGACCTGGATGACCGGCGACGCGACCGTCGCGAGGGGCGAGAGCGACACGACCACCGTCGCGGCCTGGGTGAATGCCGCGGCATCGACGAGGCCAAAACCGTAGTCGTTGCTGAAGGAACGGCCGGCGGCATTCGTAGTCCAGGACGGGTTACCGACGTCGACGATGCGGCTGGTGCGTACCAGGAGATGCTTCGCCATGCGCCCATTGAGCGACGGATTGGCCTCCACGCCGAGGGCCATGATGCCGGAGACGAGCGGTGCGGCCGACGAGGTGCCGCCGAACGTGCTCGTCACGT
>JBJTBO010000118.1:0-7344 GCA_046091445.1 Planctomycetaceae bacterium
CGTCGTGTCGCAACAACATGCGGAACATCGGGGTCGCCGTGCTCAATCACGAGACCGCCAAACGCGTGTTTCCGATCGGCTGTGACCACGCCACCGGACTCGATCATGCGTGGTCGTCGTTCATTCTCCCGTACCTCGAGCAGGGAAACACCGCCGCCCGCATCGACTACGCGAAGCCGTGGAACGACCAGCCGGCCGGTGGCGTCCCCGGCAATCTCGCCGCCGCCGACACGACGGTGCCGGTGTACATCTGCCCGTCAGGGATCGTGAGTTACGCGGGCAAGCAGGACTACTTCGGGATGGCCGGCATCGGTCCGGGGGCCGAGGGCGTGCCATGGACGGGCTATGACCCGGGGCCAGCGGCGGTCAGTGTGCCCGAGGAAGAGTGGACGACGTGCGGGATGCTCTATCAGACGGACCCGCGGACACCTCGGGGAGTACGGGCGGCGGCCGTGACCGACGGCCTGAGCCGGACTTTGATGGTGTCGGAATCGAGCGACCAGGGGGTGCCGGTGAGTGAACTTACCGATCCCAGGCAGGCCGCCGGATTCGGTCGGTGGGCCACGTCGTCGAGCTACCTCCTGAACAAGCGGGTGGTCAACGACAACCGGGGTGAGCCCTTCTTCAGCAACCATTCGGGCATCATTTTCGCACTTTTTGCCGACGGCCACGTGGGCATCATCAAGGACGGGGTGGATCCGGCCGCCTTGGTGGCGGTTTCCACGCGAAGCGGCGGCGAAATTCAGTCAGAGCTCTGTTTCGTGTGTATCCGATTTTTTTGCTTGCATGGGGGGGGCGACGCCGTTAGATTCCCCAAGTCGCCGAGATTCCGGTCTCGCGATCGTCGCGTTCGAAAAGAGACGGCAGCGAGACGGTTCAACCGATCACAAGTTCGTTTTCGATACGTCCCGATCCCTGAGTTCTCAAACGATTCCTTTCCTTCCTGAGGAGCCTTGCTGTGGTAATTCGTCGTGTGCTTCTGTCAGTTGCGGCAATGGCCTTGATGGTCGCCGTCGCTTCCCCGGCCATGGCCGGTGGCGGTGGTGGTGGCTCGAAGTCCAAGGTCAACATCCGCGTCAAGAACTTCACCGGTGACGCGGTTGCCGTCGCCGTGGCCAACAAGAACCCGACCGCGTTCCGCGGCCTGAATCCCGATCAGGTCACGCAGTTCAAGGTCAATAAGGGCACCTTCGTGGTGAACGATCAGGTCGAGTCGGCCTCGTTCAACACCGGCAGCCGGAAGACCGTGTACATCGCGATCTCCGACATCGGCATCGAAGACACGACCACCCGGTTCTAATTCGGGACGTCCCGTCTCGGGACTCGAAGCGAACAAGCCGGTCGGAGCATCAGGGGTGACCCGTGCTCCGGTCGGCTTCTCGCTTTTTGGGTGCCTTTGGGTTGGTTGTTCGTCGGTCGCACGGGGTCATTTGTGTCCCCCCGATACGGCAGGTAGAACCGAGGGATGCAGCCCAATCCCGCCCGTTCGACATCGCGACCGATGGGTGCGTCGGTCCCGGTCGCGTTGCTCGCCTCGGTGTCGCTCGCGGTCATCACCGCCGCGCCCTGGCTGCGGCAGGAACTGGTCGTGTGTGCGATCGGCAGCGTCGTCGCCGGACTGCTGCTCGCCCGGCATGTCCGCGGCTGGGTGGGCGAGTCGGCGGCCCTGCTGACGGCGATCCTCTCGCTCTCGATCGCCTTCCACTGGGCGCCCAAGGTGCTCGCCCATGCGATGGACACGAGTGATCGGATCGGCCTCGCCTTCACGGTGCCGATCGTGCTCTGGGACGCGCTGCGGCTCGTGGCCCCCTTTTGGTTCGTGGCCCGGCTCGTGCGGGATCCACGCGACGCCTGGCTGCCGGCGGCGCTCGTGGCGGTGGTCACGGAGGCCGTCCTGCCGAGCGTGTTTCCCTGGAAACTCGGCTACACGCTCATCGCCTGGCCGGTGACCATCCAGGGCGTCGACGCGTTCGGCCCGGAGTGGTCGACGTTCGTGCTCTTCGCGATCGCCGGCGCGGTGATCGGCGTGCTCGCCGCGATCCTGATTCGCGCGGGTCGCGGACAACTGGTTGGGATCGACGTCGATTCCGCAGGCCGTGCGTGGACTCCGACGGGCCTGGCAGCGCTGGCTGTCGTGGCCGGCAGTCTCGTCCATGGCATGTGGGCGATGGCGTCGTGGAGCGCGGCGATCGCGGCAGCTCCGAAGCTGCGCGTGGCGCTCGTGCAGGCCGACCCCTCCGAGGAGGATGCGATCGAGGACCTGCAGCGACTCACACGCGAGGTGTGCGGTGCCGGGGATGTCGATCTCGTGTGCTGGCCGGAGTGCAGTGGCGGCTCCTACGAAGACTGTCTCCAGTCGTTCACCGACCAGGATCTGCTCGACCGCTTCTCGCGCGAGCCTCGTCAGGGCGTGCATCCGCTCGAGTCACCATCCTGCCCGCTGCTCTTCGGCGGCCAGATCTACCGGGGCCTCAAGGAGAAGCCGAAGGAGCTCTTCCAGTCGGCGATCCTCATGGACCGGTCCGAGTCGCTCGCCGGCACCTACCACAAGCGCCACCTCATGCCCTTCGGTGAATACGTCCCGTGGGCGGAGCAGTTTCCCGAATTGCGGCTCTATTTCCCGATGGCCGAGGAGTTCAGCGTCGGCCGCGAGGCGACCGTGCTGGCCACCGACGGTCCGGCGCGGCTGGGCGTGCTCCTCTGCTACGAGGACATGGTGTCGCCGGCGGCCTCCTCGCTCGTGCGCAACTCCGCCAACGTGCTCGTGTCGTTGATCAACGGTTCGTTTTTCACCGAGCCGCTCACGCTCGTGCAGCACCGACTCCTCGCCCAGCTCCGGGCGGTCGAGAACCGACGCCCCCTCATGCGCTGCGCCGCGACGGGGGAGACGTGCGTCATCTCACCGCTCGGCACGATCGTCGATCGTCTGCCGCTGCACGCCACCGACGTGCTCACCACGGAAGTGCCTCTCGTGGAGACCGTCACGCTGGCGACGAGATTCTGGCCGGCGTTTCCCGCAGCCTGCGGGCTCGCGCTCGTGACCGTCGGCCTGCGTCGTCGACTGGCCGCCCGTGCGGCGTGAGCATCGCCGGGCTCGTGCACGACTGGGTTGTCCTGCGGCACCGGCTCGGGGTGGCGGCAAAAAGTTTCCTCACTCCTGTGGCGTACGCCTCCAGGCGTGCGAATGGACCCGCTCCAGCGCATCCGGCTTCGCAGCGGCACCGGCTCGGGGTGGCGGCAAAAGTCTCCTCGCTCGGGCCGCGGCGGCCACTCGCTCGGGAAGCGTTCGCCGACCGCCCCTTCGCCTCGTCTTTTCTGCCTGCTTCGTCCAGGCGTCGCGTAACCTCCATGCCGTGCGGCACCGGCTCGGGGCGGCGGCAAAAGTCTCCTCGCTCGTGTGGCGTACGCCTCCAGGCGTGCGAATGGCCCCGCTCCGGCGCATCCGGCTTCGCAGCGGCACCGGCTCGGGGTGGCGGCAAAAGTCTCCTCGCTCGGGCCGCTGCGGCCACTCGCTCGGGAAGCGTTCGCCGACCACCCTGTCGCCTCGTCTTTTCTGCCAGTTGCTTCGTCCTTCAACGTGTCCAGATGCACTCTCCGGAACCGGTCGTCTGCCTCGTGATCGTCACGTGCAACTCCACGGACGTGATCGAGCGTTGTCTTGCGTCCGTGGCGGCGCAGACGCGCCTGCCCGACCGGCTGATCGTCATCGACAACGCCAGCACGGATGGATCGTCGGGCGAGACGGAGCGGGTGCTCGAGCATCTGCCGGTGCTTGCCGCGCGTGCGACGGTGCGCCGTGAGCCACACAACCTCGGGTTCGCCGCCGCGAACAATCGCGCCATCGCGTCCACCGATGCCTCGTGGGTGGCGCTCCTCAATCCGGATGCGTTTCCCGAGCCGTCATGGCTCGAGTCGCTGCTGGCCGCGACGCGGGCGCACCCCGACGCAGCCGCCTTCGGGTCGCTCCAGATGCTCGACGGACGCCCCGACGTCGTCGACGGCTGCGGCGACGTCTACCACGTGACCGGTCTGTCGTGGCGGGCCGGTCATGGGCGTCCGCTGCGTCCCGACCACCTCGAGGAGCGGGAGGTGTTTTCCGTCTGCGCGGCTGCGGCGCTGTATCGGCGGGACGCCGTCGTCGCGGCGGGCATGTTCGACGAAGACTTCTTCTGTTACCTCGAGGATGTCGATCTGGGGTTTCGGCTGCGGCTGGCGGGTCACGCCGCGTGGCAGGTGCCCTCGGCCGTCGTCCGCCATGTCGGCAGCAGTTCGAGCGGCGGCCGTCACAGCCCGTTCGCCATCTACCACGGACATCGCAACATGGTCTGGTGCTTCGTGAAAAACATGCCACAGCCGCTTTTTGCCGGCCTGTTGCTCCCCCATCTGGCCCAGACTATCGTGACTTTCCTGGTGATGTGGCGACGCGGTCGGGCCCATGCGTTCCTGGCGGCGAAGCGGGACGCCCTCGCCAAGCTGCCATCGATGCTGCGGAAGCGGACGCACGCGAGACGAGCCGGGCAGTGGCGCGTGGGGTGGCGGCGGATATGGCGGGTGCTCGACGCGGGATGGTGGCGGGCGTGAGGCAGCCGGTGCACGAGACTCGTCAATCGTCCGATGCCGAGCCCGCGGCCGCGTCGGTGGTGATCGTGAACTTCAACGCGGGCGACGTGCTCCGCGAGTGCCTCGAGGCGCTGCTGCCGCAGGCACGGCAGGTCGTGGTCGTCGACAACGCCTCCGAGCCGACCGGGTTCGAGGCGGCTGTGGCGCCGTTCCTGGATCACCCGCGCGTGGTCGTGATCCGGTCTCCGAACAACGTCGGCTTCTCCGCCGGGTGCAACCTCGGCATCGCCGCCGCCACCGAGCCGACCATCCTCCTGCTCAACCCGGACAGCGTCGTGCATCCCGGAGCCGTAGCGCGGCTCTGCGAGGTCCTGCACAGTCGGCCGACGGTCGGCATGGTCGGCGGGTTTCTCGTATCGCCCGATGGGACGGAGCAGGGAGGCGGACGTCGCGCCGTGCCGACACCGTGGCGGTCGGCGGTGCGCGGCTTCGGCCTCTCGCGACTGGCCCGGCGGTGGCCCAGGCTCTTCGACGACTTCTATCTCCACCTCCAGCCCCTGCCCCCGGGACCGGTGGCGGTCGAGGCCATCTCCGGTGCGTGCATGGCCGTTCGCCGGCAGGCGCTCGACGATGTCGGGCTCCTGGACGAGGGCTACTTCCTCCACTGCGAGGACCTCGACCTGTGCATGCGGTTTCGTCAGCGCGGGTGGGAGATCCTCTTCGTTCCCGACGCCCGCGTGCTGCACCACAAGGGAGTCTGCAGCCACGATCGCCGCCTGTTCGTCGAGTGGCACAAGCACCGGGGCATGATGCGGTTCTATCGAACCCATTTTCGGCACCAGTACCCGGCGGGCCTCATGACGCTCGTCCGGTTCGGTGTCTGGGCACGCTTCGTCGGCATCGCGGCCACGATCACGGCCCGCCGGATTCCCGCATGGTGTCGTGGCGGCATCGGACGCCTGGCCGCAGTCGTCCGACCCCGACGCACCCAGGCGCCGACCGTCATGACGCGTGCCGTCACCTCGAGTTCCGTCGCCTCGTAGTCCGAGGGATCAGGCGTGCCCAGCGCGGCGATCACGTCGATGACGACGGGGCCTGGAGCGGCGGGTCATCCTGATGGGAGCACACTCGAGCCGGTGTCGGTCACGATGATGCCCCCGGCCCCTGACGCGACGGCGCTTCACTCGACCACGCCCGCGGCAGGGTCAGGGGCCCGCGGCTGTGTCGGCGTGCTCGGCATGGGCAGCTTCGTCTCCCGGCCACTCCTGTCACGCCTCGCGCTGGCCGGATATGCGTCATGGCCCATCGCCTCGCGCGCGGACGCCGCGGACCGCGTGCCTGCGGTCGCCACCCCGGGGGAGATCACCGCGGCGGTCGCCCTGTGTCCGCTCTGGGGGCTCGTCGATCGTCTGCCGGCTCTCACGGCGCTCGGCATCCGCCGGATCGTGGCGGTGTCCTCGATGAGTCGCGTCACGAAGGCGGCTTCACCCGATCCTGCCGAGCGGGCCGTCGCGGAGCGGCTTGCCGCCGCCGAGGACTCGGTCGAGCGCTGGGCGGAGCGGCACGCGACGCGCGTGACGATTCTGCGACCGACGCTGGTGTACGACGGCCTGCACGACCGCAACGTGACCCGGATCGCGGGATTCGTCCGCCGCTGGAGGTTCTTTCCTCTCGTCGGTGCGGGATGCGGCCTCCGGCAGCCGCTGCACGCCGACGACCTCGCGGCCGCCTGCGTCGCGGCGCTCGACGCCCCGTCGCCCCGGCCGTGCTACGACGTCGCCGGCGGCGAGACCCTCACCTACCGCGAGATGGTCTCACGCATCTTCGTGGCGGTCGGCGGGCGTCCGCGATTCGTGGAGGTGCCGCGGGTGCTCGTCCGTGCCGCGCTCCCCATGCTCGGGCTCCTGCCGGGCTTCCGCGGGGTTTCGGTCGCGGCCTTCGACCGCATGAACGAGCCGCTCGTCGCCGACAACGCGGCGGCCGTCGCCGATCTGGGGTTCGCTCCGCGGCCGTTCACTCCCCGGTCGGGAGGCCCGTCATGAGTGAGAGCGTCCAGCCGATGAAACAGAGCGTCCAGCCGGCCGAGGAAGGTCGGTCCTCGGGGATGGAAGGCGGCGGCTGCCACGCGTCCGTTCACGCGACCGCTTCGGCATGCCGGCGCACGTGCTGGGTCGTGGGCTGGCTCGCGCTCGTGCTCATCGGCATCAACGTCGTCCACGATGCGTCGATGCACGACAAGACGCTCGTGCCCCGCCTGCACTCGCTGCTCATCGTCCTCGGAGCCTCCGGGCTCGCCCTCGGGCTGCCGCGCGTGCTGCGCCGATGCGATCCGTCGATCGTCCGCGAGCCGGTCGTCCTGGGCGCGCTCGCCCTCGTCGCGTGCACCGCGCTGTCGCTCCTCGCCGCCGTCAACGTGAGTGCCGGCTGGCTCGATGTCGTGCGCACCAGCGCGTTCGCCGGTGTGCTCGTGGTGTCGTGCCTGCTCCTGCCGCTCGTGCCGCGCTGGCCCGACCACCTGCTGCGCCTGCTCGTCGTCTCGGCCGCGGTGACCGCCGGCCTTGGGTGGGCGGAGTTCATCATGCGCTATGGGATCAACCTGCCGGGGAAACGGTGGATCGAGGACGTGTCGGGCCGGATGGGCAACATCAACCTCCTGTCGAGCTACCTGGTCCTCGTCCTGCCCGGCTGTCTTGGCGCGGCGTGTTTGCTCCGTGGCCCATGGAGGGGGGCCGGGGCGCTGGCGGGTGTCGCGTCCCTGGCGCTCGTCATCGTGCTGCAGTCGCG
>JBJTBO010000119.1:0-2169 GCA_046091445.1 Planctomycetaceae bacterium
CCTGCGGTCGGTGCGCGAGGCCGCGGACGCGCACGTGGCGAGGCTCGACGAGCGCATGACGACACAGACCCGGGCACTCACCGAGCGCGGCATCGCGGAGGCACGGGAAACGCTCCGGGCCGAACTCGAGCGACACCTCGACGAGCGGCGCGCGGCGCCAGCCGGGCGGGACGACGGCGCCGGCAGTTCGGACAATCCACCCGTCGCTCGCGACGACTCGCCGCGGGCGACCGGGCAGGCACGCATCGCCGCGTCACCGCGTGACAGCCGCCCGTCGGCATCACGGAGCGACGGCACGACGGCCCTGCCACCCGTCGCACCGCTGCCTCCCGGCGAAACCTCGCGCGACTGAGAGCGACGCAGGTGGCCGGATGGCGGCGGGTCGGTACGACGCGGCGAGGGTCACTCCTCGAATCGCTTCAGGGCGCTGAGAGCGGCGAGCGCCTTCTCCGTGCCGCCGAGGCTGCCCGCCATCTTCTTGGCGGCGATGAGGTCGTCGACGGAAATCGAGGATGACTTCGGCGCGGCCTTGCTCGGCGCCTTCGCCACCTTGGCCGACGCGCCGGCTGCGGCCGGTGCCCCACGCTTCTTCCGCTTGCGGAGCGGACGGAACCCCATCTTCTTGAGTATCGTGCTCACCTGCGCCGGAGCCACGGCGACCCCCTTCGCCTTCAACTCGGCCACGATCATGCTCGGACGCGGCTTCACGCCCTTGGACTTCATGGCGGCAGCCACCTTGCGGATCTCCGCCGACTTGTTCATACCGCCGGACTTCTTCGAACTGGTCTTGGCCATCGGTTTCTCCGCTTTCTTCGTTTGACTGGTGGACTTCGACACGGAACCACCCGCCGCGACACGCTTCGCTTTGGCGGGCTTGCGGGGACGAGTCGTCTTGGCAGAACCGGGCTTTCCTTCGCCCACCTTCGCCGGGGCCGACCGCTTCTGGGACGCCCCCGCGTGGGACGATGCGCCAGCGGGCTTCGCAGCCGACACCCGCGGCTCGGGCCTGGATGATGGATCGCTGGCGTTCACGAACAGAGCCGACGCGACGCTCGCGACTTCATCCCCGCCGGACGTTGAACGATCACCATCCATACACGGCTCCTTGTATGACAACACCGGGATGGTACATCGTGAACAAACTATTTCAAGTGGCGAGATACGAGAAAGTACCGGGGAATCATGCCACGCCGGGATCGTCGTTTCCACCTCCATGTTTATTTCAATCATTCATCAGCGCGATGAACGGACGTCGACCCGCGTGCGCTCGTGTCGACCACTGCCCCCGACCACGAACGATCCAGGGCTCACGGGCACCGTGTGGGCCACCCGCGCCGCGCCCGGGGCAAAAGACGTACAATCGACCGGACGGGCCCGTAGCTCAGCGGTGAGAGCAGGGGACTCATAATCCCTTGGTCGGGGGTTCGAATCCCTCCGGGCCTATTGTTCAGACGTGGGCGTCCAGGGTCGAGGGCCATCGGAGGCCGACGGCATCGCCAGACACCACGGACGGTCAGGTCCACTCGGCGATGGGATGGCCTTCGATCAGCCGCACCGGACGCTCGTCGGGGCTCTTCACGACCAGATCGGTCGGGATCCCGAGTTTCGTATACACGGTGGCCGCGATGTCCTCGCTGAGATACTCGTCGCGCACGACAGTGCCGCCCTGCGCATCGGTCTCGCCGAGCACGTGTCCGCCTGGGATGCCCGCTCCGGCCATGATCGCGAATCCGGCGCTCGCCCAGTGGTCTCGACCGCTGGCGGAGTTGATCATCGGGGTGCGACCGAAGTCGGTGAGCCACAGCACGAGCGTGGTGTCGAGCAGGCCGCGCTGCTCGAGGTCGATGAGGAGCTGGGGCAGGCCCTGATCCACCGGCGGGATCCGCGAGTCCTTGAGCGACTTGAAGTTGTTGGCGTGCGTGTCCCACCCGCCGTCGCTCACCGTGACGAACCGGACACCCGCTTCGACGAGCCGCCTCGCGAGCAGGAGGCTCTGGCCCAGCCGATTGCGGCCGTAGGCGTCGCGCACCTCGGGCCGCTCGGACTCGATCGCGAAGGCTTCCTTCGTGGCCGGCGAGGTGATCATGGTGAAGGCCGCCTTCACATGGCTGTCGAGCGCGTCGTACGCCGCCGGCTGCCGGTCCGTGGCCCGCTGGAGGGCGTCGATCC
>JBJTBO010000120.1:0-2979 GCA_046091445.1 Planctomycetaceae bacterium
GCCAGAAACAGGTTTTCGCCCACGCGCGACTGCACCACGGTCACGTCGTCGACGCCCTGACCGGTGACCACCGACAGATGACGGATGACGTCCGCATTCCGCACGAGCACGCTGCTCACCGCCGCCGCGGACCGAACCACGAGGTCGCGACCGATCGGTCCCTCGCCGGGCAGATCGATGATCGCCTCGACGCGGCCGGCCCCCTTGGCGATGACGACGTCGCCGGCGGTGTGAATCGCAGCATCCTGGGCCGCCACGTTTCCCCGGCGCTCGCTGCGTTCGGTCCGCAACTGGTCCGAGCCGGTGCCGAGCCCCCCCACCATCCCGGCCTGCGGCGCAACACGGCCCGCGATCGACACCGCGTCGTCTCCGGCCCCGACACCTGCACATCGCGGACCACCGAGATCCCGTCCCCGCCGAGCCCCCCCTCGATCCGGAGGTCACCATAGACGACGGCTTCGTCGCCGACATGCACTTGGTCGTCACCCGGGCCGCCGAGCAGCGTCAGGTTGCGACCCACTTCGATGCCGTCGGAGACGAAGAACCAGTCAGCGCCCGCACCGCCGACCAACGTCACGTCACCGGCGGCACCCGTGGCATCGCGCAGGCTGACGATGTCGTGGTCGAGCCCTCCGTGCACCGACAGGCTGCCGAAGGCGCGGGTCTGTTCGAGCATGATGCGATCCGAACCTGGCCCCGCCAGAAAGGTCGCACCGCCTTCCACGTCCAGACGGAAGGACGTGATGCCGTCGGCTCCGGGCCCCGCATCGACCATCAGGCTGCGGAGCACGGTCACGGGCGAACGAAGGTCCTCCGGATCGCCGCCGATGATCAGGCGGTCGTCGCCGCCCCGCAAGCGCACCACCACGTCCCGGATGCCGCTGAACACGAGCGGCTCATAGCCCACGGTGCCCGCAGCATCGCGGAGGCCCGTCGGCGAGAACTTGTCGTGGATCGGAGCCACGCAAATCTGGTTCGGCGCGACCGGGTCGATCCACAGCTCGTTGGCGAGGGCGTCGCCCGTGATCGTCAGCACGTCGCCCGTGACGGCGAGCCCGACCACGCCGGCCAAGGCCAGACGAGGCTCGAGACGCTCGGGCTGATACGTGGAGACGAGTCGGCGCCGGAGGCCGCGGTGGAGCGATGCGGCCTGGCGGACGGGATGCTGCTCGAAGGGGGACATGGCGTGGCTCCTCGTGATGCCGGGCCGATCCCCTGACGGATCGCCCCGACTCCATCCGAAGCGCAGGCTGACGAAAAACGTTACGTCCACGAAATCGATGGGGATTCCGGGCGGGTGGACGAGGCGGGGGGCGGAGTGTAGACCACGTCGGTTCCCGTGGCGGTGCGGCACCTGACGCACGACGCGGGTCCGCAGAGGTCCCGACATCCTCCCGGAGACAGCGCTCATGATCGCGCCATCCTCGAGCCGCCCTGCCGTGTTCGCGTGCCTCGTCGCCTCGTTCGTCGCCTCGTGCGTCACCCTGCCGGCCGTCGCGGCCGACTGGCCGGGCTGGCGCGGACCGGCCTCGGATGGCGTCGCCGCGGGAACGGGCTATGTCCGCGACTGGGGCCGGGAGACGAACGTGCGCTGGCAGGCGGCGCTGCCGGGGCTCGGAGCGAGCACGCCCGCCGTGTGGGGCGACGCGATCGTGCTCACCTGTGCGGCGGACGGCAAGGATGCCGCCGTCTGTTTCGGTCGCGACGGGTCGGAGCGGTGGCGTCGGCTGCTCGACGCGGAGAAGCCGGGAAAGCACAAGAAGGCGACCGGCTGCAACCCGTCGCCCGTGACCGACGGCACGCACGTCTGGGTCTACTTCAAGAGCGGCGAGCTCGCCTGCCTCGCGCTCGCCGACGGCGCGGTGGTCTGGCAGACGAACCTCCAGCAGCGGTTCGGCGAAGACACGCTCTGGTGGGATCTCGGCACCTCGCCCGTGCTCACGGAGAAGGCGGTCGTCGTCGCGGTGATGCAGACCGGGCCGAGCTACCTCGTCGCCTTCGATCGCACGACCGGCGAGCTCCTCTGGAAGCACGACCGCGATCTCGGCGCCCCGGAGGAGGCCGCGCAGAGCTACTCGACGCCCGTCGTGGTGAAGGGCACGCCGGCACTGGGCGAACCGGACGAGGTGCTCTTCGTGCTCGGAGCCGACCACGTGACGGCGCACGACGCCGCCGATGGGCGGGAGGTGTGGCGGGTCGGCGGCCTCAATCCGACCGGTCACAAGTATTTCCGGTCCATCGCGTCCCCCGTCGTCACCGACACGCTCGTCATCGCTCCCTACGCGCGGGGCGCCACGATCACCGCGATCCGTCGCGGCGGATCCGGCGACGTGACGGGCACGCACGTGGCATGGGCCCGCACCGACATCGGGGCCGACGTGCCGACGCCCGCGGCGAGCGGCACCATGCTGATCGTCTGCTCCGACAACGGCCGGCTCGAGTGCCTCGACGCCGCCTCCGGCAGGACGCTCGCGCGGACCGAACTCGCCAAGAACCGCCACGCGTACAGCGCGTCGCCCGTGGTCGTCGACGGCGCGGTGATCGTGACGCGGGAGGATGGCGAGTCGCAGGTGCTCGCCCTGCCGGGGCGGCAGGGAGGCCCGGAGCCCTTCGCGATCCTCGGCACGGGCGTCACCGGCGAGATGACGGTCGCGACCCCCGTCTGCGTGGACGGCACCGTGCACGTGCGGACCCACGACTCGCTCTGGTGCTTCGGACGGTAGGCGTCGCGGCCCGGGGCGACACGGCGCGACGGGGGGTGTACCCTATCGACCGAGCGGCCCGTCTGCGGTCGGCCCCGACTCCGCTTTCCGAGGAGCGCCACCCATGCCATCAGCGAACGGATCGAAGGCGGCGAGCCTGGACGAATCGGCCGACGGCATGCGCGGCCGCCCCGACCGCTCCGGGTGTGCCGGGTTCCGTGCCACCGCGTCGAGGCGCACGGTGCTGCAGGCCGGCGTGCTCGGCGGCCTCGGCCTG
>JBJTBO010000121.1:0-4239 GCA_046091445.1 Planctomycetaceae bacterium
AGCCGGGCGCGGTCGATCTGGCCGGCCAGCTGCGGACGGCTCTCGAGCGGACCGGAGGCCGGCGCGCGCCGCCCATCGCCACCGTTCCGGTCGTGGTGATCACGGGACTCGGGCTGCTCTACGGGCTCACGCTCTATCCGCTCGACTGGTGGATCGCGTCGCGCGGGCGACCGTGGCTGGCGTGGCTGACGCTCCCCGCGTTCGTCGTGCTCTTCAGCGCGGCGGCCTGGGGAGTCGCCGACCGCCGCCGGCCCGCCGGCGCGACGGTCGCCCGGGCCGCGGAGGTGATCGACGTCGACGTCGAAGGACAGCGGGTGCGAAGCCATGGTTGGGCGGCGGTGTGGAGCGACGCGAACGCAGCGTACGACGTCGCGGTCGGCGACGGGGCCGGCGAGGAGGCCACCGTGTCGTGGTTCGCGGATGCCGGCACCGGGTTCGGGGGCATCGACGCGGCCGTGCCGCATCCGATGCTCGCCGCCGCTCCCTACCGCTACGGTCGCACGCTCGCGACGCTCGACGGAGTGCCCATGGCGGCCGCGTCGAATCGGCTCTTCGAGGCGGCATGGCAGCGGTCCACCGCGGACGGCCCGATCCTCGTGACGTCGAACCTGTCGCGCGACGCGCAGGGCACCCTGCGGGGCTCGTTCACGCACCACCTGCCGTTCCCGATCGAGGACTGCCGGCTCGCCCACGGCGGCTGGGTGTACGACATCGGCACTCTGCCGCCGGACGTCACGTTCGACCTGCGCACGTCGCGCGGCCCGCGGTCGCTCGCCGGCGCCCTGCAGCGCCGCGGTGCGGTGGACGACCGCGACCTGCCGAACCGATGGAATCGCGTCGAACCGGACGTGTTCCGCATCCTGGAGGTGGCCGGCCTGCATGCCGCAGCCGGCGGGGCCGCCTACACGCTCATGCCGGGAGGGCGGCTGACGGGGCTCGATCGCACGGGGCTGCTGAGTGTCGATCGAGCCGTGCTCGTCGGCGCGACGGGCGACATGCCGGCCGGCTGGTCGATCCCGTGGCGGCTCGCCCCGCGCGGGTCCGCCGACGTCGCGCAGCCGATCGAGACGATCGCACGGATATGCCGGCTCGTGGTCCCGCTCGGACCTGTCGGAGGATCACCATGATCGAGACGATCGACCTCACCAAGAAATACGGTGACTTCTGCGCGCTCGACGCGCTCGATCTCAGGCTCGACCGGGGTGATCTCTTCGGGTTCATCGGGCCGAACGGCGCCGGCAAGACCACGACGATCCGCATCCTCTCGACCCTCCTCGCGCCGACCTGGGGCGAGGCGTACGTCTGCGGTCACTCGATCTACACGCACCCGCGCGACATCCGTCGGGCGATCGGCTACATGCCCGACATCTTCGGCGTCTACGACGACATGAAGGTGATCGAGTACCTGGAGTTCTTCGCCGCCGCGTACCGGATCGGGGGCACCGAGCGGCGGCGCGTCGCGGAGCGGTCGCTCGAACTGGTCGATCTCGTCGCGAAGCGTGACGAGCTCGTCACGAGCCTCTCGCGCGGCATGCCGCAGCGGCTCGGCCTCGCGCGGGTCCTCCTGCACGACCCGCAGGTGCTCCTGCTCGACGAGCCGGCCAGCGGCCTCGATCCACGGGCCCGCATCGAGATGCGCAATCTCCTCAAGCGCCTCCAGGGAATGGGCAAGACGATCCTCGTGTCGAGCCACATCCTTCCCGAGCTCGCCGACATCTGCAATCGCGTGGGGATCATCGAGTACGGCCGGCTGCTCGCCTGCGGCGACGTCCAGGATCTGCTCGCGCGCGTGCGCGGCAGGCCCACGCTCCGCATTCGTGTCTCCGGGTCGCCCGAGGCCGCGGCACGGGAGCTCGAGCGGGCGCCCGAAGCGGCCGCCGTGACCGTTCGGGACGGGGAGGTCGTCGTCGCGCTGGCCGATGGCGTGACCGACCATGCGCCCCTGGCCGCCCGCCTCGTTGCGGCAGGTCACGGGCTGCTCGGCCTCCGTGAACAGGAGACCAATCTCGAAACGGCTTTCCTCGAGCTGACACGCGGCTCGCTCGCGCCGCCGCCGGACGGGGCCTGACGGGGAGGCGGCGCCCGCTCGCCGTCGCGGCCGATGGGCGACGCCGCCCCGGATCGCGTAGGCTGCGGCGGGCGGGTTCGGGACCGAGGGCCTCCGCAGGAGACGTCACGATGCAGCGTCCGGTCGTGTTCCCCAGGTCGTGGTGCGGAATCCAGACTGCCTTCTGCTGCCTCGTGGCGGGCGGAGCGCTCGCGCAGCCCGGTCCACAGCGTCCTGTGGAGCAGCTGGCGGCTCCGGCACCTGCGATCGACCCCGAGGATCTCGGCTACGCCCTCGGGTATCGGATCGGCGCCCGCATCCGTGCCGACCATGCCACGCTCGACGTTCCGATCGACAACGCGGCCCTCGCACGAGGGCTCGCCGACGCGGTGCAGGAGGCGGCGCCACGACTCGACGACGCCCGTCTGCGGCGGGCGATCACAGCCTTCGACGAGGCGATGCAGAAGCGGCAGGAGGCGTTTTTCAAACGGATGGCGGAGGCGGCGAAGATCAACCTCGCGAAGGGGCGGGAGTATCTGGCCGCCAACGCGCGAAAGCCCGGCGTCGTCTCGCTGCCGAGCGGTCTGCAGTACGAGGTGCTGCGTGCAGGATCGGGGCAGCCGCCCGGCCCGGACGACGTCGTCGTCGCCCACTACCGCGGCACGCACATCGACGGCCGTCAATTCGATGGGACCGAGCCCGGGGGCGAGCCGGCCGCGTTTCCCCTGCGGGGCGTCGTGCCCGGCTGGCAGGAGGCGCTCGGTCTGATGGGCGTCGGGGCGAAGTGGAGGATCCACCTTCCCCCGGATCTGGCGTATGGCGAGGAAGGGTCGCCGCCCGCGATCGAGCCCAACGAGGTGCTGATTTTCGAGATTGAATTGGTCCGGCGCGAGAGGCCGCAAAACTGATGCAATCGCCCCAAACAGCCCACGCCGGTTTTTTTCTCCATTCTTCTTGATTTGGCTGATCGGCAAACTATCGTTGGCAACACTCGGACGCAGGATCCCCGGGACTCGGCCCGGGATCAGTTCCGTCATCCTCGGCTCATTTTCTCGGGAGTTGATCCACCATGCTGGTGTCTCGTCGCTGGTTCAGGATCGCCGGGGCCCTCACGTTCGTCGCCGTTGCCGCGGCGAGCAGCAACGTGGAGGCCGGCTGGCGTCATCGCAATAACGGCTCTGCAGGCGGTTCGTCGGGTGGTTCGTCGGGTGGGTCGTCAGGCGGATCATCGGGTGGCTCGTCCGGTGGTTCTTCGGGTGGCTCCTCGGGTGGCTCGTCGTCGAGTTCCTACAGTTCGTACGGTGGCGCCTCGTCGGGCGGCTCGTACGGCTCGTCGGGTTCTCATGGGAGTGGGGGTTCGCACCACGCCCATCGTCGCGCCCTCCGCGCGGCGCGGCACGGGTCGTCCGGTGGCTCATCGGGTGGTTCGTCAGGCGGCTCGTACGGCTCGTATGGCTCCTACGGCGGCTCGTCATACGGTGGCTCGTCGGGTGGCAGTTCGGGCGGAAGCTCGGGTGGCAGCTATGGCGGGTACGCCGCGCCGGCCGTCGAGTACTCGTCGGGCATGCCGATCGAGTCGTATCGCGTGATCAACGAGACCCCGTCCATGCCGGGTGGAGAGATCATCGGCACCCCGTCGGCCCCGCCGACGGATGCCACGCGCAACGATGCGGTGCCGGCGGACGGCGCCCTCCTGATCGTGTCGGTGCCCGCCGAGGCGAAGGTGTTCGTGAACGGCGATCGCACCTCGTCGAGCGGCGAAGTGCGTCGGTTCCTGTCGCGTGGCCTGGAGACGGGTCGGCGGTACGAGTTCGTGGTCAAGATGGCCGTCGATCGGGATGGCACCACGGCTGAGGAGACGAAGGTCGTGCGGCTCACCGCCGGTGAGCAGTCGAGCCTCGCCTTCTCGGTGAAGCCGGCCGTCGTGCCCACGGCGACCACGAGCCTCACGCTGCGGGTACCGGCGGATGCGAAGGTCTTTCTCGCCGGCAACGCGACCGCCTCGAGCGGTGCGGTGCGGCAGTTCGAGACCTCGAGCCTCCGCGCCGGCCAGACGTGGAAGAACTACGAGATCCGCGTCGTGGCAGTCGTCGACGGCACGGAGCAGACCGTGTCGAAGGTGATCGACCTGAAGGCGGGCGACACGGTCGACCTCGCGCTCGATCCGACCACGCAGGTCGCGTCGGCAGGCT
>JBJTBO010000122.1:0-5250 GCA_046091445.1 Planctomycetaceae bacterium
GGCCGCGCCGCCGAGGGCGGCGGGGTCGATCACGCCCGCGCGACGCAGCGCGGGTGCCGCGACGAGCCCGACGACCCCGCCGGCGAACAGGAACGCGAGAACCGACCACGGCCATGCCGGCCAGCAGCCGAAGACGGCGTCCACCTCGCGACGCAGGGATGGCGCTCCGGCCCGTTCCGTCGTCATTGCATCGGCCATGCAGGTCACTCCGTTTCCACGATCGCGGCACGAACGAGTTTGTTGTCGCGGGTTGTCACCCCCGGGCGACGTACGACGTCGACCCGCGTGCCGCGAGGTTCGCCGTGCTGGGCGGTGCGCAGCCACCCCTCGGGCCAGTCTCCGACCTTTTCCGGTTGAAACAGTGACATCGCATAGGCCCGCTCGAGGAATTGGTGCACGGCTCGCACGACATCTTCGACATCATTCCTACCGACGAGGGCCTCTTTTGCTTCCCACGCCACGTCGAAAAGATTGGCTCCCACCACCGGTGCCTGCCCCTTCTCGACCCGCCGGGGAACGTCGTGCACGTTCTGCCGCAGCCGTCCGACGGGGCCATCCAACTCCGGCAGCAGGGCCACCTTTTCGACGACGTCGCGATAGCCCGGCGGCTCCGGGCCGGCTGACTTGAAGAGGGAGGGTGACGCCAGTTCGTCGCCATCCTCCCGGGCCACACCGAAGTGTTCGACGATCAACCGGCCCAGCGGGATCCCATCGTGAAAGCGCACGTTGACGACATCCAGACCGTCTGCCGGAGCGCCCCGGGCCGGATCCCACTCGGCGGGGATCAGGCTTCCTCCGCACGCCCGACAGCATGCCGCCAGGCCGCGGAACGCCTCTGCGACCCATGCCTCATGGGATTCGGTGGCGACCAGCGCGTCGGCCAGTGGTGCGACCAGCTCCAGCGGGTCCGGAGCGGCGTCTCCGAACAGGCGACGCCGGTCGATGGCATCCCGCAGGCCGCGGGCATCGGCGGCGAGCGCGACGCGATCGTCGGGAATCGCTGCCACGAGTCGAGCGGCGCATGCCTCCACCGAGTCGGGCTCGGGTCGCCCGCGACTGAGGATGCGACGTGCCTGGCGAGGATCGGTCGCGAAGAACACCTCCACGTCGTGGCCGGATGGGAGATCGGCATCCTGCCACTCGAGCAGGTCCTGCACCGTTGCCGGGATCTGAGCCACCGCGGAATCGGTGAGCGAGATTCCCGGATGGCACTCGCACCGGAACCGTGGGTCGCGCTGTACGACGCGCAGGCGGGCGATCGAATGGGCATCGCCCGCGATCGCGCGCTTGATGAGCGAGTCGAACGCCGCAGCCGCATCACCCGCCCATGCGGCACGCATCTCGTCGATCGCGACGCTGATGTCCGGAGGCTTTGCCGCCGACAGCGACTCCGCCACGCGTGCCTGCAGCGGCAGCCACAACCGGTCGGCTGGTGACGGTGGACCCGACACCATGTCGATCGCGCCGAGCAGGAGCAGGTCGTCGTCCGTTGCCGATCGGCCGGCGGAAAACACCGCCTTGCCTCGACCGTCCGGCATCGGCCGCTCCGACACCTGGCGGCCAAATGGCTTGTCCGAACGCTCCCAGCCGATCTCCCACGTGGCCGAGCGCGGATCTCGACGCTGGCGTTCATCCCGCACCCAGACGGTGAGGTCGATCGCCGCGTCGGCAGTGCGCGGGGGATGGAGCCCGCCGAGATCGGTCGGGTCGACGGATTTGAGCCGTCTCAGCACGGCGGTCGCGAGGGATTGGAAACGGCCCGCGAGGAGCGCATGCAGCGAGACGTCATCGAGGCCGGCAAGGGATACGTCGAGCGCGAGTCGGGCGTCGTGGATCGCACCGAACGCGGCTGCGAGCTCCGGCGCCAGGTCCGGAGACCGGGTCGCGTCGTCGAGATCGAGCAGCCGGCACTTCAGCGGCTCCCACGCGAACGTCTCCAACTGGCGGGTGAGCTCCGGTACTGCTTCGATGGCCCCTGCGGACAGGACGACCCCGAGCGCCCACCATCGCCAATCGAGCTCCTCGATCGCCGAGAGCAGGTCGTCACTGCACCGCGCCGGGGGACCGCAGAGGCCGACATCGACGACGAGGTCGGACCCGTGCCGGGCGAGACTCAGGTGGAACACGTCGTCGGCCGCCGTCGGTGCGCTTCCTGCACCGAACGGGATCCGCCGGACGGCACGCCCCGCCGCGTCCGTCCGACGCCACTGAAAGCCCTCGTCGGCCAACGCAGCGTCGAACGCGGCCGCCGCCCGAAGGTCGGGAGATGTGGTTGCGAGATCAGCCGCGCGTGCCGTCGGCGAAAAGGGCTCGACGCTGCGCAGGCGCGCGACGGCAGCCAGTCGTTCCACGCCCTGGGTGAGCGTCTGCCGCGTATGAGGGGAATGCCCGATGCGAGCCCACGGCGGCAGCGGACGGAATGTCGGCTCGTCCGGTCGCCACGCCTCGGCCGCCGCGGCCAGGGCTCGATCGATCGATCGTGACAGCGGGGCGCGTGGCGCCATCCCGTGACGCATCGCCTCGACGAGGGTCTTCGGCCAGGGACCGACGACCCAGCCGGCGACGAGTGGCTCCTCCGACGGGTCGTCAACGGCGATGAGCGGTCTTCGCAGCACGCGTCGGGCCGATGGCGAAGCAGCCGTGGAGGTGATCCGCCATGCCGTCAACGCCGCGTGGGGGATCGCTGCCGCCTCGGTGAACCGGCATCGGCGACGCAGGAGCCGGAGCGCCTGGCGGGCGAAGTCGCGGTGGCGACCCGCGTAGTCATCAGCCCAGGCGTCCACTGTCGACGGGACCACGCCGCCTCGTTCACGGCTCGGGTCGCCACACCACTCAAGCAGCGCGATAAGACCGTCGTCCGGGCCGGTCACGTCCCTCGACCACGACTCGGGCCGCGCCCCCTGCCCAGCCTCGGAGAGCCTCCAGATCTCCGCGACGTCCGCACACCAGAGCGGTGGATACACCTCGTCATCCTCGATCCGCAGGCGCCGGACGGCGGCGTTCCAGATGAGGGCGGTCTGCGCCTGGGCCGGACGCGGTGCGCCGACGGCCACCTGCGTGGGGTTCGCTTCGGCCATGTCGCGTGACCGCCACTCCGCGATCACGAGGCCCGCTTTGATCCACCACTCGACCAGGTCACCCAGCTTCCAGGGAGCGGCCCGCGAGATCTTCTCGATGTTGTCCCTGACGTGAAAGATCTTGACGATGCGGTGGAGGCCCTGCTCGATGTGCTGAATCAGGCTCGCGGCATTCTGGGGATGCTTCGGTACCGCGTCACTGTGCTTCTGCAGGTTCTCGCGGATCGTCCCGTCGAGAATCGTCGAATACGACGGGATCGGCAGCGGCGACGGGTTGTCCAGAATCGCGAGTCGTGCCTTGAACGCGAAGACGAGCAGTGTCTGGTTGACGAGTTCGTGGATTCGCCAGTCGTGGGCCATGACACCCGTCCGTGATGACGCGAAGTGGGCCGTGCCGCCGACTCAGATCCTGCCGCTCTGCGGTGGGGCCAGATAGGGCGCCTGCTCGAAGGGCTCGGCTACGGCGAGCATCTCCTCCGCTCCCCGCTTGTGGTCCGGATGCATCACGAAGGCCTCGCGCTCCTCGTCGTAGCGGATGACGAACCGGCCGGCGACCGGCTCGTCGAACTGGAAGAGCACGTACGGCTCGGCAGTGGTCTCGCCGGGCCACCGGCGGTCGAGGCGGATTTTCTGCGTCGTCGGCCGACCGGAGCGCGGATCGACCGCGATGTCGCGCCATGTCTGCAGCTCCTTCGAATATGGCGCGCCTCGCCGGAACACCATGCTGTCGCCCGCCTGCGCGAACGACTCGCCGACCATGTCGAAGGGCAGCTTGAACATGAACTCCTCGTCCCACGACACCTGCACCGTCATGTCCATGTCGCGCATGCGCAGGGCCACGATCGCGCCCTTGGCGACCGAGTTCTTCAGGTCCTCGGACCGCACGTCGGCCAACCGCTCCCCGAGGTAACGCACCTGGAGCCCGGTGGCGGGGTCGAGCAGCCGGTCTCGCACGCGCGGGTATCGCGACGCGTTGCCCACGATGTAGACGCGGTCCACTTCCGGCACCTCGAGCGGCGGCTCGCGCCCCGCTCGCTCCCATTCGCGTGCCAGCATGTCCATCCCGTTGCGGATCAGGTCGTTGGCATAGCCGATCGTCTCACCGATCTCAGGATCGATCAGCGCGTCCACCTCCTGTCGCGTGATCGAGATCGCCGCGACGACGTCGATCGGCTCCATTCCCTCGGGCACTCCCACCCGTGCGATGACGCGATTCAGGAGCTCGTTCTCGTTGGCATGCTCGACGGCCGCGTCCGGCCTCACCTCGCGGACACCCGTCGCGGACAGCCGCACCTTCATCGACTCCGCGAGCTGCCAGAGATGGAGCGTCGTCTCCCGGCGCATCCGGGTGTCCTCGTTCTGCTGCTGGCCGAGATCGAACGTCGTCGGCACCGTCCTGTCGATCGCCGCGCGATGGGTCTCGAGGAACTCGGCGATCTTCGCCGGTGTCTTCGGCAGGTCGGGAGTCTGTCCCTTGAGGGCGGCGAGTTTGGCCTTGAGCAGGCGGAAGAGCTGCAGCGTGATGAAGTCGCCACCGAAGCGGCGATGGCCGGCCCGGCCGAGCACGCGGATGTCCACCTCGCCGGGGGACGTCGCCTCGATGCGGACCAGGGCGATGTCGGTCGTGCCGCCGCCGCAGTCGTAGAGCAGCAGGTGCAGCCCGTTGGGATAGAGATAGCGGAACGCCGGCACCTGGCCGGGGCCGACGATGAAGTCGCGGTACGCGAAGTAGAAGGCGGCGGCCGACGCCTCGTCGATCACGAGCGGGACGAAGGCGTCGATCACATCGGGCCGGGCCTGATCGGGCCTGCCGCCGGTGGCCCGCAGGAACGCGCGGGCGACCGTGCGCATGAGCCTCGCCACCTCCGACACCGTGAACGTGGTCGGGCACGTCACGGCGACCGACTGCGGCCGGCACTGCCGATGGAAGAACATGCCCTGGAGCATCTTGCTGATGTAGACCTCCGCCGGATCCTCCGCGGGAATGTCGAAGATCTGCGGCCCGAGCACCACGCTGTTCTCCCTCGCGGCGCCCGCCTTGCGGTCGGAGAGCAGCCGCTTGGCGCCGAGCACGAGCCAGCCCGCCTCGGCATCCTTGAGGGCATCCGCCCCGATGACCGCTTCGTAGTGCTGGAAGCCGCGGGCCTGGTCGGGTGCTTTGATCGAGGTGATG
>JBJTBO010000123.1:0-12687 GCA_046091445.1 Planctomycetaceae bacterium
GTGTTCGACTGTGCGTTCAAGCCGCGGCTCGGCGAGCGCAGCATCGCGTGGGAGGCCCACGTGAAGATGATGGCCGCGGCCCAGCCATTCCTCTCGGGTGCGATCTCGAAGACGGTGAACATGCCCCGCGAGACGACGCCCGAGGACATCGCGCGGGCGTACGCCGAGGGCTGGCGGCTCGGGCTCAAGGCGCTGGCGATCTACCGCGACGGCTCGAAGGAGAGCCAGCCTCTCTCGACGAGCACCGAAGGGGACAAGGCGGCGGCGAAGGCGACGCCGGCGCCGCGGCGCGAGCGGCTGCCGGATACGCGGCGGAGCGTGACGCACAAGTTCAACGTCGGCGGCCACGAGGGCTACATCACGGTGGGCCTCTACGACGACGGCCGGCCGGGCGAGCTCTTCATCACGATGGCGAAGGAGGGCAGCACGATCGGCGGCCTGATGGACGCGTTCGGCACGTCGGTGTCGATGAGCCTGCAGTACGGCGTGCCGCTCGAGGTGTACGTCAAGAAGTTCTCGCACACGCGCTTCGAGCCGTGGGGCTACACGAAAAACCCCGACATCCCCGTGGCCAAGAGCCTGGTCGATTACCTCTTCCGCTGGATGGGAACGCAGTTCCTTCCGGGCTACCGGGAGGCGAATCGTCCGGGAGGCTACGAGGCGGGTGGCGACGAGCCAGCGGGCGAGGGGGACACGGAAACGGAGCGGAAGCCCGCCGCCACGACGGCGCGCGGGCTGGTCGGTGGCCACGGAGTGGCCGGTGGCAACGGCAGCACGGGCTCCGCGGCCAGGGTGACCACGACGGGCACGAACGGGACGGTGGCGAACGGTGCGAGCGGGGAGCCGACTCGTGGGCGTCATCCGGCGCGGGGCGGGACGAAGCCCGCCGGTCGCGGTGCCGACGGCGGCGTCGCCGTGGCGAGCGGCGAGAAGTTGCTCGAGCGGGCGGGTGTGCGGATGACGGTCGACCCAGCCGCCAGTGCCGCCGACCGGGAGCTGCAGTTTGCGACGTTCCAGATCGACGCGCCGGCCTGTGACAACTGCGGCGCGATCACGGTGCGGAACGGCAACTGCTACCTGTGCCACAACTGCGGCAACTCGATGGGCTGTTCATGACGCGTCGCGCGGGCGCGTGACGTGCCGAGCGGGCCGGGGGCTCATCCCCGCGGCCGGCGGCCGACGAGAAACGCCGTGCGGACCGGCCCCTTGCCCTTCACCACGATGTCGCCACGGTCGACGATGTCGAAGGCATCGCCGAGGCGGGCCGCGGTCGTGGCGGTCAGATGGACGCGGCCCGGCTCGCCGTGCGACTCCATGCGGCTGGCGAGATTGACCGTGTCGCCCCACAGGTCATACGCATAGCGATCGCGGCCGATGACGCCCGCGACGACCGGACCCGTGTGCAGGCCGATGCGGAGGCGGGTGGGCAGCTGCCGGCGCGTCGCCAGCTCGTCGAACGCCCGGACGAGGTCGAGGGCGAGGTCCGCCATGGCCTCCACGTGATCGGGCCGGGGCTCGGGAAGCCCGGCGACGGCCATCCACGCGTCACCGATCGTCTTGATCTTCTCGATCCCGTGGGTGGCCGCAAGCTCGTCGAAGCAGGCGAAGATCTCGTCGAGGAGTTCGACGATCTCCCGGGGCGAGCACCGACTCGTGAGCTCCGTGAAGCCCGACATGTCGGCGAAGAGGACGGTGACGTCGGCGTGCACGTCGGCGATCACCTGCGGACCGCTCTTGAGGCGCTCGGCGATCGCATGCGGCAGGACGACGTGCAGGAGCCTTTCGGACCGCTCGCGTTCCCGGGCCAGATCGGCGTTGGCCTGCTCGAGCGCGGCGAAGGCGGCGTTGCGTTCGAGGAGTCGCGCGTGCGCCTCGGAGTGCATCCGCACGCGTGCGGCGAGTTCGATGGGATCGGGAAGCTTGACGAGGTAGTCGGCCGCCCCGCCCGCGAGCAGCTCGGCCTTCACCGCCGGTTCCTCGACCGCCGAGAGGACGATCACCGGCACATGGGCGGTCTCGGGCAGGGCGCGGAAGCGTCGCACCATCTCGGCCCCCTCGACGTCCGGCATGACGAGATCCTGCAGGATGACCGTCGGCCCGAAGGAGATGGCGGCCTGCAGGGCCGAGGCCGCATCGCGCCGGAACTGCACCTCCATCTCCGCCTGCCCGGCGAGCATCCGCTGCACCGAGGTGCCGATGAGCGCCTGATCATCCACGACGAGCACGCGATGCCGCGGGCCGACGGGTGCAGCGGCGCTACCAGCGGACACGGCGCTCATGCGGGTCTCGTCAGACGGCGACCGACGCGACACGTGCCGCCCTGATGCGGGCACGCGCGGCCGACGGGGTGGGGCAGCGCGGTCCGTCGTGGGACGGACATGCTGCCGGCGGCGGGCAGTATAGTGGTCCCGTTCCGGGTCGCTTCCGTTTCGCTGGCTCGGCTGCTTCCGTGGAGCGGCTCATGCGCGTGCGTCTCCTTCCCTCGTCATGCGGTCGGCCGGAAGCGGGTCCACAATTCCTCTCCAGCTATCTCGTCGACGATGCGGTCGTGATCGACGGCGGGTCGATCGGCCTGCAGGCGGACCTCGAGCTCCAGCGGCGCGTGCGTCACGTGTTCCTCACGCACGCGCATCTCGACCATCTCGCGAGCCTGCCCTTGCTCCTCGAGAACGCCTACGTGCCCGGCCCCCACTGCGTGGAGGTGCTCGCGTCGGCCGGCGTGCTCGAGGCCGTGCGGCGCGACCTGCTCAACGACCGGATGTGGCCCGACTTCTTCGCGCTCTCGACGCCCGGCGACCGGTTCCTCACCGCCACGACGATCGAGCCGCTCGTGACCGTCGAGCGGGCGGGGTTGCGGATCACGCCGGTGCCCGTGTCGCACTGCACCGAAACGCTCGCGATGGTCGTGGACGACGGGACGTCGTGCGTGGCGTTCGCCGCCGACACAGGCCCGACGGAACTGCTGTGGTCGCATCTCGCGGATCGCACCAACGTCCGGGCCGTGTTCCTCGAATGCAGCTTCCCCGAATCCCTCGAGCGGCTCGCGACGGCCTGTGGCCATCTTTCGACCGCCACCTTCGCGACACAGGTCGCCCGGCTCACCCGCGGGGTCCGCACGCTCGTGGTGCACCGCAAGGCGGCGCATACCGCGACGATCGCCGCCGAATTGGCCACCCGCGCGCTGCCCGGGGTTGAATTGGCCGAAGCGGGACCGATCTACGACCTGTGACGCGCGGTGCGCCCGTCGAGCGGGGCGTCGGTGGGGGACCTGTCACCCCTCGAACCCCATGCGGTCGGTATGATGCGGCGCGGGAAGGACGAAGACGCGATGGATCGCGGAGACACCATGACGGAGCCGTCGGGGGGAGCGATGCACGAGCGGACCTGTGCGACCTGCCGCTACTGGCGCACGGCCGGCCGGGGTGACATGGTGCGTCCCGAGCTGGGTGCGGGCTGGGGACAGTGCCGGCGGATGCCGCCGGCGCTTCCGGTCGTCCGGGACGACAAGCTCCTGCTCGTGGGCCTGTGGCCGCATACCGAGGAGGGTGACTGGTGCGGCGAGTGGCAGGGTGGGGACGTAGCGTGATCGAGCACCGCCCGGATCGCCATCCATGGCCGACGTGACCGACCTGCTCGCGCGGCTCGTGGCCATCGACAGCGTCAACCCGGCATTCGGCGGACCCGGTGAGGCCGGCGTCGCGGCCGCGGTCGAACGGTATTTTCACGAGGTCGGTCTCGAAACGTTCAGGCAGCCCGTCCAGCCCGGCCGCGAGAACGTCGTCGCCGTGCTGCCGGGGCGCGATCGAGCCCGCCGGGTCGTGCTCGAGGCGCACATGGACACGGTTTCGGTCGCCGGCATGGCCATCCCGCCGTTCGAGCCGGTGGTGCGCGAGGGTCGCCTGCACGGCCGGGGTGCGTGTGACACGAAAGCCGGACTCGCGGCGATGATGCAGGCGGTGGCCGACCTGCACCGCGCGGGCACCGTGCCTCCCTGCGATGTCTGGATGGCGGCCGTGGTCGATGAGGAGCACGTCTTCACGGGCGTCCTCGCGCTCGTGAGCGGTCTGGTCGCCGAGGCTGCGGTCGTGGCCGAGCCGACCTCCCTGCGGATCGTCACCGCCACAAAAGGGGTGCTGCGGTTCCGGATCACGGTCCATGGACGGGCGGCGCATTCGTCGCGTCCGGAGCTGGGTGCGAGCGCGATCTCGGCCGCCGCGCGTCTCGTGCTCGCGCTCGACGAGGCGCACGCAGCGCTCGGTCGTGATCGGCATTCCCTGCTCGGCGCGGCCACCGGTTCGGTGGGAACGATCGCCGGGGGCGTGCAGATCAACATCGTGCCCGAGGCGTGCACGCTGGCCGTCGATCGCCGGCTGCTCCCCGGCGAGCCGGCCGTATTCCGCGAGCACGGCGGCGGCCCCTGCCGCGCGACCGTGGAGCCGCCGCTCCTCGTCGACGAGGCGCTGGAGACGGACTCGTCAGCGCCGAGCGTGAAGGCGGCGCAGGCCGCCGCCGCCGGCCTCGGCCTCGAGCCGGCGCCGCTCGGCGTGCCGTACGGGAGCGATGCGAGCAAATTCTCGCGGCATGGTGTGCCCGCGGTGGTGTTCGGCCCGGGCAGCATCGACCTGGCCCACGCGGCAGACGAGTGGGTGCCCGTGGACGAGGTGTCGCAGGCCGTGCAGTTTTATCGTGCGTTCGTCCTGAGGATCGGCGACTGAGGGCGTCGTGGCGACGGCATGGGCACCGCCCGGTGCCAGCCTGCAGCGTTCGGGATCGGGGCGGGCTGTGGTGTGACCGAGCGATCTCTGGAGGGGCTTCACGATGCACATGATCGGTCGTCGCGCGCTCTTGAAGACGGTCGGCCCGGGCTCCCTCGCGGGCGCCGCGTTGGCGGCCTGCGGTGCGGCACCGGCGACCGCGCCGGCCGGATTCATCGACGCGCACGTCCATGTCTGGACGCCGGACGTGGACGGCTATCCGCTCGCCCCCGGCTCGACGCCTCGAGACATGGCCCCGCCGAGCTTCACGGACGCCGAGCTGCTCTCGATCTGCCGACCGCTCGGCGTCGCGCGGGTGGTCCTCATCCAGATGAGCTTCTACGGCTTCGACAATTCCTACATGCTCGACTGCATGGAACGGCATCCCGGCGTCTTCGGCGGCGTCGCGATCGTCGACCACGACGCGGCCGATCTGGCGGGGACGATGCGCCGGCTGGCCGGTCGGGGCGTCCGCGGCTTCCGGCTGTATGCCAGCCGCGCACGCGCGGAAGAGTGGCACGAGTCCCCCGGCCTCGAGGGCATGTGGTCGCTCGGCGCCGACGACGGACTCGCCATGTGCCTGCTCGCCGACCCCGACGCCCTGCCCGCGATCGACCGCATGTGCGCGTCCCATCCCCGCACGCCGGTCGTGATCGATCACTTCGCGCGGATCGGAATGCGTGGTGCCGTGGACGGGCAGGCCCTCGACGCGCTCTGCGCGCTCGCGCGGCACGAGCAGGTGCACGTGAAGACCTCGGCCTTCTACGCACTCGGCCGGAAGCGGCCCCCGTACGACGATCTTGCCGACATGGTCCGTCGCCTGCGCGACGCGTTCGGGGCGAGGCGGCTCATGTGGGCGACCGACTGCCCCTACCAACTCGCCGCCGGTCACGGGTACGAGCCGTCGCTGGCCCTCATCCGTGACCGGTGCGACTTTCTCTCGGACGCCGAGCGTGCCGACGTGCTCGGCGGCACGGCCGCGCGACTCTTCTTCTGAGCCCCGGCCGCTGCGCCTCGAACATCTCCGACCGGCGGGAGAGCACGCGCCGCGGCTTGTTTTCGCTGGCTTGTGGGCCGCACGATCGCCGAATTACCATGACACGGAACGGCACGATGGGTTCGTCGGCCGGCGGTCATTCCGACGCGTTCGCCCGGAGCGATCAGCAGTGCAGCGGGCAACGCCATCGGTCGTCGTGACGGTGTTGCTCGCGAGCCTGTCGGCAGCCGTCGCGGCGGCCTCCGACGGGAGCGTCGACACCTACACCCAGGCGGTGCTGCCGCTGCTGCAGAAGCGCTGCTTCGCGTGCCACTCCCACAGTGGCGACATCGAGGGAGGTCTCGCGCTCGATTCGCGCGATGGCTGGGAACAGGGGGGCGATTCGGGCCCGGCGGTCGTGGCGGGCAGGCCGGACGAGAGCCTCATCATGAAGGCCGTGCGGTATGTCGACCCCGACCTGCAGATGCCCCCGGATGGAAAGCTTCCCGCGGCCGAGATCGCGGTGCTCGAACGCTGGATCGCCGCGGGTGCCGCCGCGCCGGCGGGCGATCCGGTCCATGCTCGGTCCCAGGCGAAGCGCAGCGTCGACATCGCGGAGGGAAGGAACCATTGGGCCTTTCAGCCGGTGGTTGCGGCCACGCCGCCCGCCGTCCGTGACACGTCGTGGCCGCGGGACGACGTCGATCGGTTTCTGCTCGCGCGGCTCGAGCAGGAGGGCCTGCGACCGGCCGACGATGCCGATCGCCACCTCTGGCTGCGGCGGGTGAGCTTCGACCTCACGGGTCTGCCCCCCACGCCCGCCGAGATCGCCGCGTACATCGCCGACGGCTCCGCGTCCGCCGACGCCACCGTCGTCGATCGGCTGCTCGCCTCGCGAGCCTTCGGTGAACGGTGGGCGCGGCACTGGCTCGATCTCACCGGCTATGCCGACCAGATGGGCACCTCGAACAACGTGTTTGCCGAGCACGCCTGGCGGTATCGCGACTACGTCATCGACGCCTTCAATGCCGACAAGCCCTACGACCGATTCGTCCGCGAGCAGATCGCGGGCGACCTTCTGCCCGCCGGGGATCCGGCCGTCACGGCCGCGAACCGTGTGGCCACGGGCTTCCTCGTGCTCGGCGACGTGGAGAGCGTCAGCGTCGTCAAGCTGAAGCTCGACTGGGACGTCGCCGACCAGCAGATCACGAAGGTCGGCACCGCCTTTCTCGGCATGACGCTCGGCTGTGTCCGGTGTCACGACCACAAGTTCGATCCGATCGGGCTGGAGGACTACTACGGCCTCGCCGGTGTCTTCCTGAACACGAAGTCGGTCCACAAGATTCCGTACGGCGTGTGGAGCAAGGTCAACGAGATCGAGCTTCCGGAGACCGATCGGCAGGCAGCCACCCGGCTGGTCGCGGAACAGAAGCATCGCGAGCGGATCGCGGACTTGAAGGCACAGCGCGACCGTCTGCAGGCCCGGCAGAAGGAGATCGCCGACGAGCTGACGAAGAGCCAGCCGCAGCCTGACCCGGCCGACCCCCTCAGGGCGCGCCTCCAGAAGGAGAAGGACGAGATCGCCGCCGAGGTCAAGCGACTCGACGGCACGATCACGCACACCGAGTTCTTCGTCCCCAAGCCGCCGCGGACGCACGGCGTCCACGAGGCCGAGAAGCCGGCCGATGCCCACATCGCCATCCGCGGCAACCCGCGGGCTGCCGGGACCATCGTGCCCCGTGGCGTGCTGCGGGTGGCGTCGTGGTCGCACGCACCGCCGATGCCCGCGGATCAGAGCGGCCGCTTGCAGGTGGCGGACTGGATCGCCGACCCGCTCAATCCGCTCACCGCGCGGGTCGCCGTCAACCGGATCTGGCAGAAGCTCTTCGGCTTCGGGATCGTGCATTCGGTCGACTACTTCGGCACCCGCGGCGACGCTCCCACGCACCCCGAACTGCTCGACAGGCTGGCCGCCGACTTCGTCCGCGACGGCGGGTCGCAGAAACGGCTCATGCGCCGGCTCGCCCTCTCCCGGGCCTACCGCATGGGCACGGCCCACGACGCGACCGCCGCCGCCAAGGACCCCGACAATCGACTCCTCTGGCGGATGAACCGCCGTCGGCTCGATGCCGAGGCGATCCGCGACGGCATCCTGCTCGTCTCGGGCCGGCTCATCGACTCCTCCGGCGGCCCGAGCCTGCCGCTGGAATACGAGGAGAACACGGGCGGTCTCACCGGCAACGTCAACCCGCCGGCATTCGCGCTCAGAAAATTCCGCGTGGAGCAGGAGTTCGAGCGGACGGTCTACCTGCCGATCGTCCGCGCCAAGCCTCAGGCCGGACCCGCCCAGCTTCGTGAGGTCTTCGATTTCACGCAGCCGGCGACGTTCGCGGGCATGCGTTCACAGACGGTCGTGCCGACACAGTCGCTCTATCTCCTCAACGACGGTCTGCTGCGGGCCCGGGCGGCCGACACGGCGCGGCTCGTGCTGGCCGCCGCCGCCGAGCGCGATTCCCGGCTGGAGCAGCTCTGGTTGCGGGTTCTCAATCGGCCGATCAGGCCGGACGAGATCGCGGCCGCTGCGGGCTTCCTCGACCGGCTGCCGCCGCTGCTGGCCGGCTCGAAGCAGCCGGAGCAGGACGCCTGGGTCGAACTCTGTCATGGACTCCTCTCGACCAACGAGTTTCTGCACGAACTGTGACACGACCGCTGAAGAGGCCTCCGATGTGGCACGCTCCGTCGCTTCCCCGCCGGCAATGGCTCCGCGGCACCTGCTGCGGCTTCGGAGCCCTCGCGCTCCATGACCTGGCCCGCGCGGCCTCCGACCCGGCCGCGGCACGGCTGCCGGACGTGACCAGCCCCAAGGCCAGGCGGGTGATCTTCCTGTTCATGGCCGGCGGTCCCTCCCAGCCCGATCTCTTCGATCCCAAGGAGGCGGTCCGTCGGGCCCATGGCACGACGATCGCACCGCCGGTCGATCCGACGCTCGAGACGGTCGGCACCGACAAGTACCTGGCGCTCGCGCCCATCGCTCCGATCCAGCCGCGGGGTCAGTCCGGCACGCTCGTCTCCGACCTCATGCCGCATCTCGCGGGCATCGCCGACGACATCTGCCTGCTGCGCGGCATGCATGCCGACAACAACCAGCACGCCCCGGCGACGCTGCAGTTCCACACCGGCAGCGTCGCCGAGGCGCGGCCGTCGATGGGGGCCTGGATCGGCTACGGCCTCGGCACGGAGAACGAGACCCTGCCCGGCTTCGTCACGGTGCATCCCGACGCCGACGTGCGGACCTACGGCGCCGCCTTCCTGCCGGCGAAATTCCAGGGGACCAAGATTTCGGCCGTGGGCAGCATGCCGATCGACAACCTCGCCGACCCGACGCGGCGGCCCGCCGTGCAGCGGGCCCGGATCGATTTCGTGCAGGAGCTCAACCGCCGGCTGCTCGCCGAGTCGCAGACCGACGCCGTGATGCAGGGCATGATCGAATCGATGGAACTCGCCTACCGGATGCAGACGACGGCCCCCGCGTTCGTCGACCTGGCCCAGGAGTCGAAGGCCACCCTCGACCTCTACGGCGTGGGAGGTCAGGAGACCGACCGCAACGCCCGGGCCTGCCTGCTCGCGCGGAGGCTCTCCGAGGCGGGCGTGCGCTTCGTGCAGGTGACGATGGGCGGCTGGGACCATCACGGCAACATTGGCGGCGAACTGCCCAAGTCCTGCCGCCAGACCGATCAGCCGGTCGCCGCGCTCGTGAAGGACCTGAAGGCCCGCGGCCTGCTCGACGACACGCTCGTGGTCTGGTCGGGCGAGTTTGGCCGCACGCCCTGGAGCCAGGACCTCAGCGGCACGGCTGCGATCGAAAAGCATGGCCGCGAGCATCAGCCGGAGAGCTTCTGTGCATGGATGGCCGGGGGCGGGATCAGGCCGGGCATCACCTTCGGTGAGACCGACGACCTCGGCTACCGTGCGATCGCGGGCCGCGTGCACGTGCACGACCTGCATGCGACGATCCTGCACCAGATGGGCATCGACCACACGAAGCTCACCTGGCGGCACGCGGGGCGCGACTTCCGACTCACCGACGTTTACGGCCGCGTGGTCCGCGAGATCATCGCCTGAACCTGCTCGAGCGAGCGTCGCGGTCCGATGCCCATCCCCACCGTCCACGCGCGTCGCGGCTCGACCCTGCTTGCCTGCACGGTCTGGCTCTGGCTGGCAGGCCACGGCCGGGCGGAGATCGCGGCCCAGACGATCGCCGTGCCGATGCGGGACGGTGTGTCACTCGCGACCGATGTCTATCGTGACGCGGCGGCGCCACCCGCACCGGTCATCCTCGTGCGGACGCCCTATGACCGGACGAAGCAGCGGCCGCTGGCGGAGCGGTTCGCGCAGGCGGGCTACGTGGCCGTGTTCCAGGACTGCCGCGGTACGCACGGCTCCGAGGGCGTGCTTGCCCCCTACAACAACGAGGGACAGGACGGCTACGACACGATCGAGTGGATCACGCGACAGCCATGGTGCAGCGGCCGCGTGGGCATGGCGGGCGGATCGTACGTCGGCGCCGTGCAATGGCAGGCCGCGGTCGAGCGGCCGCCGGGGCTCGCCGCGATCGCGCCGCAGGCGACATGGAGCAGCTTCCACCGCAACCTCTATCTCGGCGGGGCCGTGCGGCTGGCCCTGATCGCCGGCTGGATCGCGAGCAATACCCCGCGGCCCGACGGACTGCAGCCGGCGGACATGAACGAGGCGCTCCTGCGACTGCCACTCGCGGACGTGGACGAGGCGATCGGCTGGCCGATGCCCTGGCTCGACGCCTACCTCACGCACCCCGAGCCGAACGGCTTCTGGACCCGGCTCGACCTGACGCCGCATCTCCCGGCACTCGACGTGCCCGCGCTGCACGTCGTGGGCATGTACGACTACTTCTCGCGCGAGTCGGTCGACACCTTCGTCCTCATGCAGACCGCTGCCCGCGACCACGAGACGCGGCGGCAGCAGCGGCTCATCCTCGGGCCGTGGGATCATGGGACCATCGGCAGGACGAAGGTCGGTGAGGTCGAGTTCGGGCCTGCGGCGGCGATCGATCTCTTCGCCGCGCAGCTCGACTGGTACGACCGCCATCTGAAACGCGATCCCGCCGCGCTGGCCAAGCCCTTTCCCCCGGTGACGTATTTCTCGATGGGGGACAACGCCTGGCACGACGCCGAGACCTGGCCGCCCGCGGGCTCCGTACCGATCGAGTTTTTCCTGCGGTCGGACGGCAGGGCGAACACCCGCAGCGGCACGGGCCGGCTCGACCGCGCGCCTGCGCAGGAGCCGGAGCCGGCCGACGTCTTCCGTGCCGATCCCGCGGATCCCGTGCCCGCCTGCCCGATCACGCCCACCCGGCCGCTCAAGGCGGCGGCGTGGGGACCGGTCGATCAGGGGCCGCTCGCCGATCGGGCCGACGTGCTCGTCTATGCAAGCTCACCGCTCTCCGCGCCCTTGCGGTTCGCCGGCCGTGTCGAAGCCCGGCTGCATGTCAGCACCGACACGCCCGACGCGGACTGGGCCGTCAAGCTCGTCGACGTGCATCCCGATGGCGCGGCGTACAACCTCGCGACGGGCATCCTGCGCGGCCGATTCCGCAGGTCGCTCGAGAAACCGGAGCCGATGAAGCCCGGTGAGGTGGTGGAGGTCACCGTCGATCTCGGCCCCTGTGCCGCAACGATCCTGCCGGGGCATCGGCTGCGGGTCGATATCGGCGGCGCGATCTTTCCGCTCTACGACCGCAATCCCAACACCGGCCTCGGACCCTTCGACGGCACGACGGCGATCGCGACCGAGCGGGTGCACCACGGCCCACAGGCCCGGTCGCGGCTCATCCTGCCCGCCGTGACCGGCACGGCCGGGCCTTGACGGGACGACGACCCCCCGATCGATGAGTCCCCGATCGCGCGATTGTGGTCTTCCACCCAACCACATCGGACACGACGTGCGTCATCCTGCGGCTTCGTGCCATCTTGTGCGAACGGAGCCGTAGCTCCCCGAGTAGGCCGGTTCGAAACCGTCGTTTCTCAGCCGTTGAGCGGGGTTTCCACAACATGGTGGCGTAAAAAGTGGCGTACCAATTTGGCGGCAGGGGGCGGCACTGGACTCCGCTATAGCGGCAGGAACTCCACCCGGTTTCGCATGTCCTCGGGTTCCATGACGGCAGAAGTGAGTGCCAGGTCATGGACTGCCCCGCCGATGGTGACCCGTAACTGGTGGCCATACACCATGCCGGCGAATGACCGGCCGGTCTGCTGCCAATCCGCCGCCAAAATCAGAAAGTCCCGGTCTTGGGTGAAGACAACCCGCTTGAGATCAGTGGCTCCCTCCAAGAGCAGGTCGTCCTCGAAGTCCGCTCGTCCATCGTCTTGGACGGTCAGCACGTCCACACCCAGTTGTCGTAGGCCGGCAGCAATGGCCGTCGGCACATGGTGGTCCAGGTAGAACGTCAGGCTCACCGGAGATCACCATCACGCCGGAGTTTTTCTCTGACGACCGATGCCTCCTGTTGAGACGCGACCCGATCCACGTCGCGCAGTTGCCGCTGAATCGCCTCGTCGAAGTCTTGCCGGTGATCGTGGTAGTAGGCCAACGACGCATAGATCTGTGCGAGAGTCAGATGCGGGTGCTGCCGGCGAATCTCCTCTGCATCCCAGTGGTGGGCGATCCGATCAAGAGCGATCTCGACAACCTTCGTCCGTGTGCCTGCAACGTGTGCCACACCGCCGGAGGAAACCTCGATGTGGGGATAAGGAACGGTTGCCATGGATTCACCCAGTTCTCGGATCGTCGCGCACAGTGGTTCGGGCGGCAGCCCCGGCAAGGTGCCGACGCGACTGAGTCTACCCCACCGCCCCCACCCCCCCCCAACATCTTCGGGATATATGCGTTTACCCCGAACATCAACATCTTGCACTGCACCAC
>JBJTBO010000124.1:0-24178 GCA_046091445.1 Planctomycetaceae bacterium
GGGCGACGCCGCCGCAGGCCGAGCGGGTGGTGGTGGTGCGGGAACCGCGCGTCAAGCGGTGGAACCGCTGGGTCGCGGCGCTCCGGAGCGCCGTGATTCCGGGACTCGGCCAGGGCTACAACGGCGAGGTCGCGGCCGGCATCGCCTGGTGCGTGATCGTGGTGGCGGGGTACACCGCCGTCACCACGCTCGGCGTCGTGCTCCACGCCTGCTGCTGCCTCGGCGCCGCGACGGGCGACCCCTGGACCGAGGAACGCACCTCGGTGGTGCGGGTATGAGTGCCATCCCCGGTGGGGCATGGCCCGGTTTTCGCGGCACGTCATCCGGGGTATTCTCGGGATCAGACGCGGCCTGAATGCGAGCGGACCTGATGGCTGCCTGCGGGATCGACACCTGCGTTCGTGGCATGGCGAGGCTGGCCGTTCTCGCCACGTTCCTCTGCCGGGTGATCACGACGACCGCAATGGCGGCCGACCCTGATCCGGCCGCGGCTCCGCCACCCGGCGTCGTTCCGCAGGTCGCCGTCACGCCGACAGACTCGGCAGGCCGACCGCTCCACGAGGTGATCGACGCGATCGTCACCACCGCCGCCGTCGGCCCGTGCGCCCCGCGGTGCTCCGATGCCGACTTCGTGCGACGCATCCACCTCGACCTCACCGGCGTCATCCCCACCACCGCGCGGGTGCGGGCGTTCCTCGCCGACCCCGCCGGCGACAAGCGCACGAAACTCGTCGACGACCTGCTCGCCGACCCCGGCTTCGCCCGCCACGTGATGTTCGTGCTCGACGCCATGCTGCTCGAACGTGCCTCGCCGTCGGGTGATCTTGCTGCGGCGTGGCGTGAGTATCTCTTCTCCTCACTCGTCGATGACAAGCCCCTCGACGGCATGTTTCGCGAGCTGCTCGTCAGCGACGGGAGTGACCCGGCGATGCGGCCCGCCGCGGCGTTCCTGCTGACCCGGGATGCCGAGCCGGTTCAGCTCACCCGGGCGATCGGGCGGCTCTATTTCGGACGGGACCTGCAGTGCGCCCAGTGCCATGACCATCCCATCGACGACGACATCCGCCAGGCCGAGCATCAGGGGCTCTACGCGTTCGTGGCCCGCACGAGCCTCTTTCGCGGCAAGGACAACGCGCTCTTCGCCTCGGAGAAGGCCGATGGCGAGGTCGACTACCAGTCGGTCTTCACCAAGGAAGGCGAGAAGGGCGTCTGGCCACGACTGCCGGGAGGCATGACGCTCGTCGACGAACCACGACCTGAGCCCGATGCGGCCTACGTGACGGAGCCGACGAAGACGTCGCACGGCGTTCCCGCGTTCAGCCGTCGCGCCGCGCTCGCGGCCCGGCTCGCAGACGATCACGGATTCCGACTCAACCTCGCCAACCGCATCTGGGCCATCTTCTTCGGCCGCGGGCTCGTGCATCCTCTCGATGGCATCGGGCCCGACAACGCCGCGACGCACCCGGGCCTGCTCCTGCGGCTCGCCGAAGCCCTGCGCGAGCAGGGCTTTCGCCTGCGACCACTCGTCCGTGCGATTGTGCTCAGCGAGACGTATCAGCGGAGCGTCGAGCCCCCGGGTCATGACGAGGTGTCGGCGGTCGAGATCGGCGCCCGAGTCACGCGCCTCGAAGAGGAGCGGATGGCGCGAACGGCCGCCCTCGAGACCCTCGAACAGGCTGCCGCCGCCGCTGAAACCCGGCGGCAGGAGGCCGTGGCCACGACCCGCGCCGTACACGTGGATCGTCTGGCCCGCCTGACGGAGCGGGACGCCGCCAGCAAGGCCATGGCGGCCGCCGCGGCGGCGGCGGCGACCACGACAGCCGACCTCGCACGGGCCCGCGCCGTGGCGGACGCCCTCGCGGGCGCAGCCGCCCAGGCGACCCGGGCCGTCGAACTCGCGGCGGGCGACGCCGCGCTCCAGTCGCTCGCCACGGCCCTCGCGGAACGCGCCTCCGCCAGGGGCAGACAGGCCGAAGCCGTCGCCCAGGCCCATGCGGAGAAACAGGCTGCGGCCGACACCGCGCTGGGCGCGCTCACCGCGGCCCGGGGGGCGGCCGAGGACGCGACGGCCCGGCTGGGAGCGGACGACCTGGCGCGTGTCGAACGCGAAGCCGTCACGGCACGACATGCGGCGACCGTGGCCGCCCAGGAGGTGCGACGGCTCGACGCACAGATCCAGCTGGCACGGGATCTCCTGGCCCACGCGGACCTCCTCGGGACGGATCCTGCCGCGGCGGCGGTCGCATGGCAGTCGATCGTGAACCGCTGGACGGATGCCGGGCAGGTCGCTGCCCTGCGGGCCCTCTCGCCCGAGCAGCTCGCCCTTTCCGTGCAGCAGGCCACCGGCGCGTTTGCGGCGCGGCAGGCGAACGCGGCGGCGGCGATCGACAAGGCGCCACCGGAGGCGCTCGCGAAGGCGAGCGACGACGACCGCGAGGACATCCGGGCGATGCAGGTGGAGATGCGGATGGTCAAGGACGCATCGGGGCTCCTCCGCTCGGCCGCGGCGCTGTTCGGTGACACGATGGCCGAGGGCTTCCAGGCGAGCGTCAGCCAGGCCCTCTATTTCGGCAACGCGCCCGACATCCAGGGCCAGCTCGCCCCGTCCGGATCCAATCTCGTGGCGACTCTCGCCGCCATGAGCGACGCCGTCGCTGCGGCCGACGAGGCCTATGTCGCCGTGCTGTCCCGTCCGCCCGCCGACGACGAGCGGGCGGACGTGGCGGCCTTCCTCGACTCGCGTCCGAGCGACCGGACCCAGGCGATCGCCGAACTCGTCTGGGCCCTCGTGTCGAGCAACGAGTTCCGCTTCAACCACTGACCCGCTCGAGGAGCATGCCGTCATGACCCGCACCACCAACCCCGCCTGTCGATCGCTCGAGCATGTCGTCTCGCGCCGGTCGCTGGTGCACGGCATCGGTGCCCTCGGCGGCGCGGCAGGCATGGCCGGCATCACGGGACACGGGCTCGGGCTCTGCGGCGGCCTCGCCGCGTCTGCGGCGATCGCCGAGACGGTGCGGGCCGGCGGCAAGCGGGTCCTCGTGAGCTTCCTGCATGGCGGCGTGAGCCAGCTGGAGAGCTGGGACCCCAAGCCGGGCACCGACACCGGCGGTCCGTTTCGCGCGATCCCGACGAGCGTCCCCGGCGTGCATGTCAGCGAACTGCTGCCCCACACCGCACGGCAGATGCATCGCCTCTCGATCATCCGCAGCCTCGACACCCATAACGGGGACCACGGACGTGGCCAACGTGAGATGACCAGCGGCCGCGACCAGCCGGCACCGCTCGACTACCCGCATCTCGGCGCCGTCGTCGCCAGGACGTCGGCCCCGGCCGGCTTCTCGCTCCCCGGCCACATCCTCGTCCGCGGTGGCGGCGGAGGAGCCGGCACATCCGCCTACCTCGGCCCGCGGTATGCGGGCGTCGTCATGGAGGACGGGCAGCCGCCTGCCCACACCGCACGCCCCGACGCGCTCTCCGCCGAGGCAGACCGCCGCAGGTCGCTCCTGCGATCCCGGATGAACGACCGCTTCGCGGGCCGCCGCCGCACCGCCGACACCGACGCCTACACGCAGTCGTACGACCAGGCGCTCGACCTTCTCGAGCAGCGGCACGTCTTCGACGTCTCGCGCGAGTCGCAGCGGGACCAGGACCGCTACGGGCCCCACGAATTCGGGCGACACTGCCTCCTCGCACGTCGGCTGCTCGAGCACGGTGTCCCCTTCGTGCAGGTGAACCACTCGAACTACGACACGCATCACGAGAACTTCGATTTTCACATCGAGCAGCTCGGCGAATTCGACCGCCCGTTCGCCACGCTGATCGACGATCTCACCGTCCGCGGGCTGCTCGACGACACGCTCGTCTGCGTGATGAGCGAATTCGGTCGCACGCCGCGGATCAACGACCGGTACGGCCGCGACCACTGGGGCACCGCATGGAGCGTGGTGCTCGGGGGGGCCGGCCTCCAGCGGGGCGCGGTGATCGGCAGGACCAACGCCAACGGCACGGCGGTCGAGGATCGTCCGGTCGACCACGGACACCTCTTCCACACGATTCTCCGGGGGGTGGGCGTCGATTCCCACGGGACGTTCCACGTGGCCGGCCGCGATCACCCCATCGCCGACCCCGCGAAGGGACCGATCGACGAGCTGCTGACATGAGCGAGCCCCCGGCGATCGACCCGACGAAGATTCGCGAGGTGCTCGCCCACAAGCACGGTCGGCCGCTCGTGTCGTGCTGCTGGGATCCACGCGACCGCTTCATCTGCTTCGGGGCCGAGAACTCGGCGGCCGAGGGATACGACGACCTGCTGTTTCGGCTCGCACTCGCATCGGCCGGGACGCCGGCCGCCGTGGTGCCCTGCACCGGAGGCCACGACAGCTGGGCCTGGAGCCTCGCGATCGCGCCGGACGGTGCGACGCTCATCAGTGGCGGCTACGCCGGCCGTCTCTGCTGGTACGACCTCGCCGCGGCGGCCCCGCGGGCGGCGCGTTCGCTCGCGGCGCACGACGGCTGGGTGCGTTGCGTGCGGATCAGCCCTGACGGCCGCTGGGCTGCGTCGTGCGGCAACGACCGTCTCGTCCGGGTCTGGAACGTCGCGGACGGATCCGAGGTCTCACGTCTGTCCGGTCACGAGTCGCACGTCTACCACGTCGCGTGGCGGCCCGACGGCTCGGCACTCGTCTCGTGCGACCTCAAGGGGGTCGTGAAGGAGTGGGATGCCGCCGGTGGCGCCTGCCGCCGCGATCTCGCCACGGCCGCACCGCTCTGGACCTATGACAAGCAGTTTCGCGCCGACATCGGTGGCGCCCGCGCGATGGCGTTCCGTGCCGACGGGGCCCAGCTGGCCCTCGGAGGGATGACCAAGGTGACGAATGCCTTCGCGGGGGTCGGCCAGCCTCTCGTGGTCGTGCTCGACTGGACGGGCGGGGAACCGAGACTCGTCGAGGCGAAGAACTCGGGCAACGGCGTGACCTGGGGCGTGGCGTGGCACCCCGCCGGCTTCTGGATCGGCCTGGCCGGTGGTGGTGGCGGAGGGTGGCTCCGGTTCTTCAAGCCCGACGCCACGGATGACTTCCATGCCTTCAAGCTGCCGGCCAACGGCCGCTGCATGGCGCTCTCGCCGGATGCCACACGCGTGGCCGTCGGGATGGCCGACGGCTCCCTGCGGGTCTACGCCCTGCACGCCTGACGCCGCCCCGGGCCATCCCATGGCACGCCGGCCGGTCGCGATCGCCCCGCGGGCGGACGGTCACCGGGCTTCGGCCGGACGCCGCGCACGGGCACCGGGCGGCGCCGGAGCCGCCATCGGCGGCGTCTCATAGAAGCGTCCGTCGTCGACCAGCCGTGGATCGCCGGTGCGCTCGAGTTCGTCCATGAGCCGGTCCTCCAGGTCGGCGAGCACGTCCGCGTAGGCCGGATCACCGGCCAGGTTCGTCGTCTCGTGCGGATCCTTCACGAGGTCGTAGAGCTCGTGCCGGGGCCGCTTCCCGTAGACCCACTCGAAGTGCGCCCGCCACGGATCGGTGTGCCGCGCGCGCACGAGCCATGCCTTCGCGGGGCCCGCATCCTCGTCGGGCAGCGTCACGAACGTCTCGGTCTCGAGCTCCCGTTCCGTCGGCTCCGCCGGCCCGGCGAGCCGGTAGGGATCGCCGAGCGGCCAGCGGTCGGGACGGAAGTTGACGATCAGGGCGTGCGTGGCCGTGCGGATCGCCCGCTGCGGATACGGCTTGAAGTCGGCGCGTGCCATGTCGACGTGCCGCTCCCGGCCGGTGAAGACCTGCGATCGCGTGCGGTCGACGAGCCCCGAGGCCTCCGCTCCGAGCACCGGCCAGAGCGTGCGGCCGGTCATCACGGCCGGCACCGGCAGGCCCGCGGCCTCGAGGAACGTCGGCGCGAGATCGGTGAGGCTCGTGAGATCGTCCACCACGCGGCCGCCGCGCACGCCGGGGCCGGTGATCGAAAGGCACACGCCCGTGCCGAAGCCGTAGAGGTTGCACTTGCCGTGGGGAAACCCCGGCGGCCCGTGGTCGCCGCTGATCACCACGAGCGTGTCGTCACGCAACCCCGCCGCGTCGAGCTCGGCGAGGATCGTGCCGATCGTGGCATCCCAGGCCGCGATCTCACCGAGGTAGTCGGCCACGTCCTGACGCACCTCCGGTACGTCGGGCAGATGCGGCGGCAGGCGCCCGCGCAGATCGTCGGGGTCGATGCCCCAGAGCCGCGTCCCGCTCCCCTTGACCCACGGGCGATGCACGTTCGTCGGCCCGAACCAGAAGAAAAACGGCGCGTCGTCCGGGCGGCCGGCGAGAAACTTCCGAAAGGTGTCGCGCGGCTCCGCGAGGATCTCGGCCTTCGCCTCCTCGATCGTGCGCCCCTTCTCGACCAGACGCGTCGCGTGCTCCGAGAACTGGTTGATCCTTCCGCCCGGGGTGGCGACGGCATGCCGACGCTCGAACGGCGCGTTGGCCGGCGAACCAGGCCCCCACACCTTGTGGGCGTAGCCGAGGTGGTAGCCAGCCTGCTCGAGGAGGGGCGGGAAACTCGGCAAGCTTGCGTCCCACACCGCGCCCCGCAGGATCGACCCGGTGCCCGTGCGCCAGAAGTGCTGCCCGGTGAGCAGCGCGCTCCTGCACGGCGTGCACGAGGGAGCGCTCACGTGCGCGCGGCGGAAGATCACGCCCTCCCGTGCCACGGCGTCGAAGTGCGGCGTGCGCACGACGTCGTTCATGCCGCCGGGGCCGTCGAGGGGCGCGTAGCACGACGCGTAGCGTCCCCAGTCATCGGCGAAGAGGAGGAGGATGTTGGGGCGTGACTCGGCCGCATGGACCGACGCCGCAACCACGAGCGCCATGCCGCAGACGACAGCCCGCCATGCGGGATGATGCCAGGGGCTCCCGAGCGTCATCGATCTCGTCTCCTCCACGACATGCCTCCGCCCGCCGTTCCACGCGGCAGGTCCGTCCGTCAGTACTTCGGGAAGATGGCGGGGGTCGGAAACCGCTCTCCCGCGCTCGCGGAGCCGTCGTCGAGGTACTCCTCGCGCGGCACGTTGACCTGTGGCCAGATTCCGGTCCCGGGGTTCACGCGGACCGTCCTGCCGGGACGGATTCCCTCGATGATGAGGTCCGTTTCGACACGGATCTGGATGCCGCTGCTCCCGAGCGGGGCCTCGCCGGGCGTCCTGACGACGTCGAGGATCGGCCCCCGCGAGGCCATGTGCCCGGGCCCGTAGGCGCCGTGCGTGTGCTTCAGCGTGTTTTCGACCGCGTTGATCAGGGCCGTGCCCCCCTTCTTGAAGTCGTCGTACAGCGCGGCATCCATGCCACCGAAGAGGGTCGCCGTGACGATCGCCCGGCCGAACGAGCCGTACTCCACCGCGTCGATCCGCGCCGGCATCCACCGGCTCCGGATGAACGCCCTGTGCACCGCGCGCTGCTGCTCGGCCGCACGCTCGATCGCGGCCTCGTCGAGCCAGATATCCGACACGTGAAACTGCGTGAAGACACCGTCGCGGGTGGGCTTCCACGTGATCCCGAGCAGGACCGGCCCGCCTTCGAGCGACCGCTTGCCATCGGCCGGCCACGCCGCCTCGGCGATCCACTCACCGACCGTGAGCCGCTCGCGGCCGCGCCATAGACGCGTGGCGGCATCGAACGAGAGTTTTTCCAAGCCCGGCGGGCCGGCCGCAGCCGCGTCACCGACCGTCCCCGAGCCTCCGTCCCGAGGCTCCCGGTGGGCGACGAGCGTGCCCTGCTCGTTCTTGACGTCCACGTCGACGAGCTTCCACACCAGGCCCTCGCGCAGACAGTGACTCGGCTCGTCCTCGAGCAGAAGCACGTGGTTCTCGGCCGGCGCGATCCCCGAGCCCCGGTTGTGGTTCGCGTCCTTCGTCTTGTTGTCCACGGGCAGCACGGGCACGGACGAGATCCTCGGGTCGGGCGGGAGGAACGCGTGGACGTGGAGCACGGTGCCGAGGGGGATGTCACGCAGATCCGCGGGCGCGCCGTGGAAACGCACGATGCCGTAGGGGAGCAGCGCGAAGGGATGGGGATCGTTGCGAAAGAACATCCCGGAGCCCTGCACGCGGACGCTGCCGCGACGGTTGGCATGATCCACGAAGACCAGTTCCCCGCGGTAGGCGTGGGCCTTGTCGAGCGGAGGAAAGGTGCCGGGCTCCGGCCGGAACGGCTCCTCGGCGGCCGCGACGGCGCCCACGCCCAACGCGAGTGCCAGAGGGAGGAGCCACGTCAGCACCACAGGCAGGACAACAGGCAGGGCCCCAGACAGGACGAGTGCGGGGAGGAGACCCGGCGTCGACGCACGCCGTCGATCGGCGAAGCGCGTCATAGCTCGACCACGCTGGTGCTGTCGCCGAATCGATCGATCTCGACACCCATCTTCTGGGCCATGAGGAGGAGCAGGTTGCTCATGTGGGCGCCCGGATTCGCCGGGCGGCTGCAGAGCGCGTAGTGCTCGCCCGGCTTGTCGAGCTGGTAGCCCGCGAAGTGGCCCTGGTTGAAGTCGAGGTGGCCGCCGTGCCCGAGGCCGAGGCCCGCACCACCGGCGAGGACCAGCGGAAGGTTCGCATTGCCGTGGCTGTGCCCGTAGGACATGCCGCTGCCGAAGAGCGCCATCGTCGTGTCGAGCAGCGGCTTCCCGTCGTGATCCCTCGTGTCCCTCAGCCGCTGGAGGAAGTAGCCGAACTGCTCGATCGCGAAGGTGTCGTACTGCGTGAGCTTCTCCATGTAGCCCGGATCGCCGCCGTGGTGGCTGAGCTGATGCCGTGACTCGGTGATGCCTATCTCGGGAATGGCGATCGCGTCCCCCTCGCCTCCGAGACTGAAGGTCGCGACCCGCGTCACGTCGGTCTGGAAGGCGAGCACGATGAGGTCGTAGACGGTGCGGAAGTAGTCGCCCGCCATGGTGGCGGCGATGTCACGATTCGTCCGCGCGCGGTCGGCCTCGGGGATCGCGGGCAGCGGCGTATCGAGCCAGGCGTCGGCCCGACGGGTCCGGATCTCCGCCTCGCGCACCGAGGTCAGATACTGGTCGAGGCGGCCCTTGTCCACCGCACCCATCAGGCCCTCGAGCCGGCGCACCTCCGCGAGATTGGCATCGAGGACGCTGGCCTTGCGACGCAGTGCCTTGCGCCGGACCACGGTGCCGTCCTTCGGTTCCTCGAAGAGCGTCGCGAAGATCTCGCTGCAGCGACGCATCGCGGGGAGCCGCACCCCGTCGGCCGTCCACGCGAGCGAGTCCTGCGTGATGGCGATCTCCATCGAGGGGTGACGGGTGTGCTGCGCGGTGACCTCGGCCATCTTCTGATCGATCGAGATCGTGTTGCGGTCGGATGGTCCGAGCTTTCCGCCGGTGAGCCACACCGAGATGCAGTTGTGATGGTGCGCGAGGGCTCCCGGATGATGCAGGCCGCTGATGGGCGTGATGACGTCGCGGTGCTTCTCCAGGGGCTTGAGCGATCGGGAGAACGCGTACTCCCTCCCCGGCGTCGTGATCTGGTAGTTGAGCGAGTGGACGCCGTTGGCGAGATAGATGAAGGCGCTCCGCCGCGGGGCGGCGGCGACCTCGGCCGCCCCCAGTGGCGTCATGCATTCGAGGAGCGGCAGGGACACGCAGGTGCCCATGGCGCGCAGGGCGTGACGACGGTCGATCCGCCAGGACTGCGAGAGGAAGTGGGCCATGGACGTGCTCCTTGGCAGGGGTGTCAGCGTTTCCGCATCAGGTCGGACAGGGCCACGGCACGGATGAGATCCCTCACCCGGTAGTCGGTCTTCTTCGCCTCGGCCGCGATGGCCGAGATGTCGTCGCGGTCGTCGATCGTCAGCACGCGACGCAGGGCGTAGGTGCAGACGTGTTCGATGAAGGCACGGGCGACCACGTCGCGATCCTCGAGCAGATGACGCTTGAATTCGCCCGCATCCCGGAAGGTCCGGCCGTCGGGGAGCGTGCCGGCCGGATCGATCTCGGGATCGTCACCGCTGCCGGCGGCGACCTTCTCCCGGGTGCGCCACTGCCCGATCGCGTCGTAATGGTCCCCCGCGAGGCCGAGCGGGTCGATCGCCGCATGGCAGGCGGCGCAGTTGGCGTCGTTCCGATGCGCCTCGAGTTTTTCGCGCAGCGAGGCCTTGGGGCTCTGCGGCGGATTGGGCTCGATGGCCGGCACGTTCGCGGGGGGTGGTGGGGGCGTCCTGCCGAGGATCGTCTCGCTGATCCACACGCCGCGGTGCACCGGGCGGTGCCGCGTGCCGTCCGACGTCAGACCGAGCACCGCGCCCATCGCCAGCAGGCCGCCGCGATGATCCCCGGGCCCGAGGGCGACCCGCTGGAACCCCTCCGCCTGCGGCTCCGGCAGGCCGTAAAAATCGCAGAGCCGGGCGTTGGCCATCGTCCAATCGGAATCGAGGAACGCGTCGATCGGCAGATTCCGCGCCACCATGTCGCGGAAAAACTCGACCGGCTCCGAACGCATGCTCGTCTCGAGCCACGCGTCGTAGGTCGGGTAGAGCTTCTTGTCGGGCGGAAACATGCCGACGCGATGGAGCTGCAGCCACTGTCGCGCGAAGTCGTCGACGAAGCGGTCGATCCGGCCATCCGCCAGCATGCGATCGACCTCCGCGGCGAGCCCCTCACCCTCGAGCGAGCCCCGTGACGCGGCCGAGAAGAGCCCCTCGTCGGGCATCGAACTCCAGAGCGCATAGGAGAGCCTCGACGCCAGTTCCCACGGCGTCAGCCGGTCCCGTGGCACCGGATCCCCCTCGACGAGATAGATGAAGTGTCGCGAGGTCAGGACGCCCTGGAGCGCGGTGCGATACGCGTCGCGCAGCACCTCCCCGGCCTCACGTTCGGCACGGTAGTCCTCGAGGTAGTCGACGAGCTCCTCCGGAGCGACCGGCCGTCGCCATGCCCGCTCGGCGAATCGCCGCAGATGTTCGGCGACCACCTCGGGCGAGGCGTCGTCCGGCGGCAGCACGTCATGGCGGCGGGCGCGCTCCTCGTCGGTCTCGAGCGGCCCCTCCCACTCGATCCAGTCGAGGATCACGGTCGAGAAGAGCCCGTTGCCCCGGTCGTCGAACATCTGCGGGGCGTTCGGGTTGAGCAGCAGCGTTTCACTCGAGTGCGTGAAGATGTGACCGCCCCGGCTGGCGAGGGCGTTGCGGAAGGCGGCGCCCGCCCGCCTGTCCACGACGTGGGTGGCCACCACGCAGAACTCGAGCGAGGTCGGCATCTCCAAAAACAGCTCGAACTCCTTCACCTGCGGGTGGTCCTCGGGCGCCGTGAGGTCGAATTCGATGAGCCCGTCCACGGTCTCCTCGCCGGTGCGCTTGCCGATGCTCAGATGGGCGGGCTGGCCGCCCGGCGGTCGGATGCCGCTGGCCTGGAGACGCATGCGATAGAGCCCGCTGTGCTCCGGGCCCGTCCGCCCGAACCAGTGCGGCGCGAGGGCGCTCTGGACGCTGCCCGGAAAGAGGAGGTAGCGGAGCGGCCGCTTGATCCCGAACCGGTCGAGTGCCTCCTGCTGGGCCTTGCCGCCGTCGTACCGCAGCTCGGCGGCGGTCTTGCGAACCGTGCGCGATTCCCGGGGGGCGGCGGGGAAGGCGCGATCGAGCACGATCTCCGCGGCACGGTAGTAGCGATCCACGTGTGACGGCGACAGCGACAGCTCGGAACCGATCCGTTCGTAGCCGTGCCACCGTGTGTCCTCGTTCAGCTCGCCCGGCCTCGTGGGGTCGTAGCGGACGCCGAGCAGGTCGTGGACCGTGTTCTGATATTCCGTCCGGCTGAGTCGGTAGTGCGCGACGGCCGGACGCGCGGCCATGCGCATCGCCCGTCCTTCCCGGATCCGTGCATCGAGACTCGTGACGAAGGCGGCGATCTCGTCACGGGTGGGCTGCGGCTCCGGTTCCGGGGGCATCTCCCCGGAATTCACGCGTTCGATCACCTCAGCCCAGTGGTGCGTGTCGGCACCCGCTGCGAAATCCCGGGACAGCCGGTCGATCCGCAGCTCCCCCTCCACGTCTTCCGGCCCGTGGCAGCGGGCGCAGTGCCGCTCGAGAAACCCCTCGAACGCGTCGGCGGCGTGGACGACGCCACCGGCGACGGCCACCATCGTCGCCGCGATCAAGGATGGAGCACGGAGAGGCAGACAGATGACACGCATCGCTGTCGCTTGCAAGCGAACACGGCCGCGGGCCGATGACCGAATGGTCGGATCACCGCGTACGTTCGATTTTCACATCCATTCCGTCCATGCACAGTGTAACGCCCAGATCGAACGGTCGCCGCAGCGGCCCACGCGACCAGACTTTTGCCGCCCCCGAGCCGGCGATACACCTATCGTGACGGCGCGTGCGCCCCGTTTTCGCCCCACACCCGTGCAGGTTCCAGAGCCGTGGCCATGAACACGATCACGACGCCGGACTCCGCGATCGAGCCCACCCTTTCGAAACAAGTCTCCCCGACCCGACCAGCGCCGCTCTCACCCACGAGGCGATCGTTGATCAAGGCGGCGGGGGGACTCGCCATGGGTCTGGGTTGGCCCGCCCGCGCATCCGCCGATGCCGACTCCCTGCTGTCTGCCATCGCGTCCGGCCTGCGGCCGGCACTTCCGGCCGGCAAGTTGGTCGATCAGGCCGCGCGCGTGGCCGCCGGTCGACTCGATGACCTCGTGGCGCGCAACGATCCCGACTTCAACGTGCCGGCGGTGCTTCCCGCCTTCGATCCGGCGCGGCTGGGCGCCCGCTACGACGTGGAACTGCACCGGCTGGTCGCCCCCCTCGTCATTCCCGAAACCGGCGAGTCGGTGGTGGTGAGTGGCCTGCTCGCGCTCCCGGTTGGCGTGACCGGGACGCTTCCCGTCGTCACCTGGCAGCATGGCACCGTGCTCACGTTCGACGGCGTGCCCTCCACCATGCTCAAGCTCGCCGATCCGTCCTACGTGATGTCGTACCCGACGGATTCAGCCGAGACCCTGTTCAACGTGCAGCGCTTCGCCGGCCACGGCTATGCGGTGATCGCAGCCGACTACGTCGGCAAGGGCCCGTTCCGGGCCGGCCGCGGCGAGGCCTACGGGGTCAAGGACGGCACGGTCGCCACCTGCCTGCGCATCCTCGAAGCAGGTCTCGTGACCCTTCGCTCCATGGGCCTCGAGACGGGCCCGCTGTTCATCAACGGCTGGTCGCAGGGCGCCCTCAACTCCCAATGGCTCACGCAGGAGCTGCGCCACCGCAAGGTGCCGGTGGCCGCGACCAGCGTGTCGAGCCCGTTCAACGAACTGACGGAGACCATGCGCTTCTGGGCCGGCACGCAGCGCTATCCCATCCCCGAAGGCACCACCAGCTTTCCGGAAATACCCGACTGGGTGTCGCTCTGCATGATCGTGCTCCTGGGAAGCTACGAGCTCAACTACGGATTCAAGGGCCTGCTGCAGCACGCCGTCGCACCACCGTTTCGCGAACTGGCTGCGGATTTCTGGCGGACCTACGACATGCGGTTCGATCCGGCCAGGCCCTTCCCCGCGGGCTCGACGCTGCTGGTGCCGCGGTTCTTCGACGCCTTCACCCACGAGACACACAGCGCGTTCCTGCGGCAGCTGGCCCGGAACACCGCCACCTACTGGCAGTACGACTCGCCGATCCGATTCCACATAGGCCTCGCCGACGAAGGCCTCCATCCGACGCCGGCCCGGCGCGCCGTTGCCGCCGGGGGCGGGCAGGCCAGCGAGGTGAGCGTGGCACACGGCAGTCACCGGGTGACCTTCATGGCCTCGCTCTACGGCGAGCCCAGGCACCTCGCGGGACAGACCAACACGCTCGACTGGTTCAACAGCCTGCGGTGAAGCCGATGTCGGCAGTCGCAACGCTGGAGTTGGGCGGCGTCATTCCGTCGCCAACGACAGGGCCATGAGGCCCTTCTCCGTACGCACGACCAGGCGGCCGTCGGCGACGGCCGGCGTCGCTCGGACCACCTCCTCGAGCGCCCGCTGGCCGAGGATCGCGAACTCCGCGCCGGTGCCCACGAGCACCATCTCCCCGTCGGTCGAGATGCCGAGCACGGCATCGCCGAGGCTCACCGGCGACGCGAAATAGTTTCCTCCGACCCGTCCTCGCCAGCGGATCTCACCCGTCCCCTCCTCGACGCTCGTCACCACGCCGCGATCGCTCCAGAGGAAGAGGCCCTGCGGCGTGACGAGCGGCGTGGGCACGTACGGGGCCACGCTCTTGTCGAGGGTCCAATCGATCGGCGGTGCCGGCACCGTCCCCGGCGTCGGTGCCGCGTCCGCCGGGACGTCCGGCAGCCGCACGGCGGCGAGAAGATTGTCGCCGTTCCCGGCACCGCACGTGGCGAGCACGCGGCCTCCGCAGAGCACGGGCGACGAGACGGCGCGACGCGGCAGGCACTTCTGCTCCCAGAGCAGCCGGCCGTTCGTCGCATCGACGCCGGCGATCCCATGGGCGGTGCTCGCGAGGACGACGATGGGCCGCGGACCATCGAGCACCAGCGGCGTGGCGTAGGCGGTGAGGTTCGTCTCGCGGGCGAGGCTCCACCGCTCCGCTCCGGTGGCGGCGTCGAGCGCGACCACGCGGCTGGGCCCGTCGTTCTCCAGTGGCACGATGACGAGGCCGTTCCAGACGGCCGGCGACGAGCCGAGGCCATGCTGCGAGGCGTAGGGACCGAGGTCGACCTCCCAACGCGGCCGGCCATCGTGCGCGAAGGCCTCGATGACGACGTGCTCGCCGCGCTGCTGCATCCAGTAGATGCCGGTGGCGTCGATGGCCGGCGTGCTCGACGCGAGGTCGTTGAACTTGTGCGTATGGTGGACGGTCCCGGGCCGCTCCACCTTCCAGCGGATCGCGCCGTCGGCGAGCCCCAGCCCCACGAGCCACCGCGTGCCCTGCTCCGGATCGGCGGCCGCGGTGGCCACGAGCCCGTCCCACACCACGGGTGACGCGTGGCCGAGACCGGGCAGCGGCGTCGACCAGTCCCAGGCCCGCGTCGCCCAGTCGGCCGGCAGGCCGCGCTCCCCGCCCTGCCCCGCCCCGGCGACCCCGCGCAGTCGCGGCCAGTCATGGGGCGCCTTCGCCGTCGCCTCGGCGGCAGAGGACGCGACGGCGGAGCCGAGGACGGCGGCGGTGCCGACCGCGAGCATGATCGCCAGGCCGATGCGAGGGATCGCCGTGGCACAACGGAAGGCTCGTGGCTCCACCACCATCAGATGCTCCTTTGCGCGTGCTTGGTGCGTACCTTGTACTTTCTGGGTACTCGCTGGGTGCTTGCTGGGTGCTCGCACGGTCACCGTGCGGTGACGTCACGGCACACGGCGTGGTCGTCGCGAGCCTCACCCGAGGTGAGGGCCTTATCATATCGCCGTATGGGTCTTTTCGAGCGCGACGGACCGTGGACGGCCGCCCGATCCCTGTCAGCACCGACTGCGTGCGTGATTCGGTGCGTCTCGTGGCGGGCTGCCGCTGCCATCCTGCTGTCGGTGTGCGTGCCTGCGCGAGCCGAGGGACTGACCGAGCCCGCGTCCGCCATGCCCGCGCCCTTCATCGGGCCCGCCTTCGGCACGACCTACCGGGTGCAGTGCGCCCACCTGCCGGCGGGCCGCTCCCGAGCCGACCTGCACCGCGCGATCGTGGAGGTGCTCGCCGGAATCGACCGGGCGGCGAGCACGTGGCGGGCCGACTCGGATGCGTCGCGCCTGGGTGACGCCGCGGCCGATGACTGGGTGCCGGTCGCTCCCGATCTGCTCGCGCTTGTGGCGCTGGCCCGGGCGATCCACGAGCGTTCCGACGGCGCCTTCGACCTCACGGTCGCGCCGCTGGTGGCCGCATGGGGTGGCGGTCCGCCGCGCTGGCGCTCGGTCGAGGCCGCTGTCGGACCACCCACCGAGGCAGCGATCACCGCGGCGCTCGCCAGGGTCGGCATGCAGCATGTCGAGTCGCGCGCGTCCCACCATCCTGCCGGCCCCGCCCTCCGCATGCGCGTCCCGGGGATGAGGCTCGACCTCTCCGGCATCGCGCCGGGCCAAGCCGTGGATCGGATCGGGACACGTCTGCACGCGCTCGGCTCGACCGATCACCTCGTCGAACTCGGCGGCGAGGTGCGCGCCTGGGGGCGTCGTGACGACCGCACGCCCTGGCGCGTGGCCGTGCGCACGATCGATGCGACCGTGTCGCGCGACGTCCCGCTCGCCGATGGCGAGGCGATCGCCGTATCCACCATCCGACCAGGCCAGTCGCCGCTCGACCCGCGCACCGGACGCCCGCCCACGCACGCCGCCCGACAGGTGATCGTGCGCGCGCGGTCGTGCGCGATCGCCGATGCCTGGGCCGTGGCCTGCCTGGTGCTCGGCAGCGGCCCGCCACGGGCACGAGCCGACACGGCCGAGCCCGATCTGCTGCCGCTTGCCGTGGAGTTCCTCCCGGCGGCGGACGGCCCCCGGTGAGCCGTCGGCCGACATGCGATCGTCGACGCTGGTATCCTCCGCAGGCGGTGGCACGACCCACACGCGACCCGTGAACGAGGGGATCACGATGAGAGGGTGGAGAGACGGACTGCGGACGAGGGCGCCGTGGCGGAGCACGGCGGCGGGCATCATGCTCATGCTCATGTTCATGGCGGCCGTGCTCGGGCGCGGATTGTCCGCGCGGGGCGCCGACACGGAGGCCGACGTCCTCGCGGCCGACGACGCCCGGATCAAGGCGCTCGTCGCGGCGGACGTCACGACGCTCGCGGACCGACTCGCCGACGACCTGCGCTACGTCCATTCCACCGGCACCGTCGACACGAAGGAGTCGTTCCTCGAACTCGTCCGCGCCGGCCGGTCGCGCTACACGGCCTACGCACCCCTCGAACGCGTCGTGCGGTTTCCGGCGCCGGGAATCGCGCTCGACAGCGGCCGGGCGCGGCTGCGGGTCGAGACGGCCGATGGACCGATCGAGGCGGAGTTTCACTACCTGGCGGCCTGGCGGCACGGGGCCGGCGGCTGGAAATTCTTCGCGTGGCAGTCGGCGCGGGCACCGAAATCGCCGACGCCACCCGCCTTCGCGGTGACCCTCGACGAGCCGCCGGTCCCGGGCCCGGATGGCGCGGGCGCCTTCGGCACCGGCTGGCGCGACCTCGGTGCCGACGACTTCGAGCGGGTCAATTGCGCCGACGACACCTGGACCTGGAAGGAGGGCGGGCTGCACTGCACCGGCCAGCCCGTGGGTGTGATCCGCACGAAACGGTCGCTCCAGAATCTCGAACTGTCGCTCGAGTGGCGGCATCTTGCCGAGGGGGGCAACTCGGGCGTCTTTCTCTGGGCGCCGCCGGAGGCGTTCTTCGGGATCGAGCCGGGCCAGCTGCCGCGTGGCGGCATCGAGGTGCAGATTCTCGACCACGGATTCCGCACCAGGTACGAGGCGTCGGGGGGCCGCAAGGGCGACTGGTTCTCGACCGACGGCGATGTCTTCCCCGTGGGGACGTCGCGGATGGTCCCCTTCCCGCCGACCTCGCCCAACGGCAGCCGCTCGTTCCCGAAGGCGGCCCACTCCCGCGGCTCGCCCGCCTGGAACCACTACTACGTGCGTGCCGTCGAGGGAGAGGTGCGACTGTGGGTCAACGGCCACGAGGTGTCGGGCGGCACGCGCTGCGTGCCCGCCTCGGGACACCTGTGCCTCGAGTCGGAGGGCGCGCCGGTCGAGTTCCGGCGGCTTCGCATCCGGGAACTCCCCTGATCCCGCCCGCATCGCCCGCGGTCCTTCGCATGAGCCCCTTCGACCTGCAGGTCAATGGCTACGCCGGCACCGACTTCTGCGCGGACGACCTCGCGCTGTCGGAGTGCCGCAGCGCCTGCGATGCACTGGCCGCCGACGGCGTCGATGGCATCCTCGCCACGGTCATCACCGATGCGGTCGAACGCCTCTGCGCGAAGCTCGCGGGGCTCGTGCGGCACCGCGAGGCCGATCCGGTCGTGGCACGGCTGATCCGCGGCTTCCACGTCGAGGGCCCGTTCATCAGTCCGCAGCCGGGCTACGTCGGTGCCCACGACCCCCGGCATGTGAGGCCCGCTCACGTCGCCGACATGGAGCGCATCCTCGACGCGGGAGCCGGACTCGTGCGGCTGGTCACGCTCGCACCGGAGCACGATGCCGGCTTCGCCACGACGCGGCTGCTCGCCGACCGCGGCGTCACCGTGTCCGCCGGCCACTGCGATGCGTCGCTTGACGTCCTCCGGGGCGCGATCGACGCCGGCCTCTCGATGGTGACGCACCTCGGCAACGGCTGCCCCACGACGCTGCCGCGGCATGACAACGTGGTGCAGCGGGCGCTGTCGCTCGCGGACCGGCTCTGGGTGTGCTTCATCCCCGACGGTGCCCACGTGCCCTTCTTCGCGCTGGGAAACTACCTCTCCGTCGCGGGCCTCGACCGCAGCATCATGGTCACCGATGCGATCGCGGCGGCGCGGCTCGGACCGGGCCGCTCCACGATCTCGGGCATGGAGGTCGAGGTCGATGCCTTCGGCGTGGCCCGCCGCCCGGGCTCCGACAACCTCGCGGGCTCCACCGTGACGATGCCCGAGGTGCGGGCGAACCTCGCCCGGCACCTCGGACTCTCGGAGGCCGACATCACGAGGCTCGTCGACACGAACCCGCGCCGTGCCATCCGTCTGACCTGAGACCCACCGAGGATCCCATCCGATGAGCCCCACGCGTCCCACCCACCGCCTGCCGATCATGTCGTGCTCCTGCGGCCTCGTCATGCTGCTCGCCCCCCTGGTGGCGGCGGACGATGCCGCCGCCCAGCCGCCGCGCCGCGTGCTCACCGCGCGGGCCAGCGTGCTCGACGACCGCGCGCGGCCACACCCGGAGATCGGCTTCGTCTTCGAGAAGGACGGCAAGCCGCAGGACCTCCAGCATGCGTCGGTCGATTCCGCCGTCCCGGCGCGGGGTCGGCTCGTCGTCTGGCTGATGGGCTACAACGACGCGCTCTTCCAGCGGCTCAACGCGTACGGGCTCCACGCCGTGCAGCCGCACTACGCCAACGGGTGGTTCGGCATCGTGAAGCCGACCGACCGACTGGCCCGGGGCCTCGTGCGACTGGAGGCGGCGACCGGCCGCGACGTGAGTCCCCAGGTGGACATCCCGTTTCCCGACGGCATGGCCGAGCGCACGCGTCGCTTCGTGGAATGGCTCGCGCAGGAACATCCCCGGGGCCAGTGGGCGCAGTTCCTCGCCGCCGACGGCTCCGGGATCGACTGGTCGAAGGTGTGCGTCGCCGGCGCGTCGCACGGCGCGACGACGGCAGCCCGCTTCGCCCAGGAGGTGCCGGTCGATCGCGTCGTGATGCTCTGCGGCCCGCGCGACCAGGATCAGGACTGGCAGTCCCAGCCTTCGGCGACATCGACGGAACGATTCTTCGGGTTTTCGCACGTGCTCGACGGCGGATGGTCGGGCGATCACTACTGCCGCTCGTGGGAGCTGCTCGGCCTCGCGCGGTTCGGTCCGATCGTGGACGTCGACGGGGCGACGCCTCCCTACTCCAACACACGCCGCCTCGTCTCCGCGGCCGACGTGGGGGGCGACGCCAACCGGGCCCACGGCGCCGTGACCCCCGGTCGCTCGTCGCCGCAGGCTCCCGACGGCGCGCTCCGCTACGCGCGGGTGTGGCGTTACCTCTTCACGCACCCGGTCGAGGCGGTCGGCACGGAGGTGCCGCGCGACCCGGACTGCCATCACGACCATCCGCTCGGCGGCTGAGCGCTCCGAACGGGCGGACAGGTCGGCGCGTCCCGTGCCTCCACGTCGCGTCGGACGGTCTCGTGGGACGGTGCCCGAGCAGGCGCGACATTCCCGTCATGCACGCGACAGCTGACGAAGGCGGCGGGACGTTTCGGCTCTCGGGCAATCTCGTCGATGCGAGCGCGCGCCGCATCCGCCCCGCCACGCTGACCGTGTCCGGGGGCCGTATCTCCGCAATCGCGTGGGATGCGTCCGCTCACGACACCTGGCTCCTGCCGGGGTTCGTCGACGCCCACGTGCACGTCGAGAGCTCGCTCCTGCCGCCCCACGAGTTCGCCCGCATGGCGGTGGCGCACGGCACCGTGGCCACCGTCTCCGATCCCCACGAGATCGCCAACGTCCTCGGCATTCCGGGCGTGGACTTCATGCTCGACGATGCCCGCGGCTCCCCGTTCACGTTCCACTTCGGCGCACCGTCGTGCGTGCCCGCCACGCGGTTCGACCGGTCCGGGGCGACGATCGGCCCCGCCGACGTGGCCGCCCTGCTCGACCGGCCCGCCATCGGCTCGCTCGCCGAGATGATGAACTACCCGGGCGTCGTCGCGGGCGATGCCGACGTGCTCGCGAAGATCGCCGCGGCCGCGGCCCGCGGCAAGCCGGTGGATGGCCACGCGCCCGGACTCCGCGGCGCCGCGCTCCAGGCCTACGACGCCGCCGGCATCACCACCGACCACGAGTGCGTGAGCCTCGTCGAGGCTCGGGAGAAGCTCGCCCTCGGCATGCGGATCCTCATCCGCGAGGGATCGGCCGCACGGAACTTCGACGCGCTCGCGAGCCTCATCGACGAGCGCCCCGACATGTGCATGCTCTCGAGCGACGACCTCCATCCCGACCGGCTGGCCGTCGGGCACGTGGACGTGCTCGTGCGGCGGGCGCTCGCCCGCGGCAGCGGCCTCTTCGACGTGCTCCAGGTGGCCTGCGTCAACCCCGTGAGGCACTATGCGCTGCCGATCGGCCTGCTGCAGCCGGGCGATCGCGCCGACCTCGTCGAGGTGGACGACCTCGCAGGCCTGCGCGTGCGTCGCGTGTTCGTCGCCGGTCGCCTCGCCGCGACCGACGGCATCACGACCTGGCCCCGTCGGCCCTCGGCGTCGCCCAACCGGTTCGACACGGGTCGGAAGGCCGCGGAGGACTTCCGGATCCGGCGGGCGGAGGCGGCCGGCCACCGCGTGCGCGTGATCGAGGCCCGCGACGGGCAGCTCGTGACAGGATGCATGACGCTGCCGGCACGCGTCGCGGAGGGCTGCGTGGTCGCCGATCCCGCGATCGACGTGCTGCAGATCACCCTCGTGGATCGCTACGGCGACCATCCGCCAGCCCTCGCGCTCGTGCGCGGATTCGGCCTGCGTGACGGCGCGATCGCCTCGAGCGTCTCGCACGACTCGCACAACGTCGTGGCCGTCGGCACGAGCCCGCAGGCGCTCGCCCGCGCGGTGAATCTCGTGATCGAGGCCCGCGGTGGACTCGCCGCGGTCGGTCCGACGGGCGAGCGGCTTCTCCCGCTCCCGATCGCGGGCCTGATGTCGGACCGTCCCGGGCCCGAGGTGGCGGCCGCCTACACGGCGATCGACGCCTTCGCGAAGGAGCTGGGCTCGCCGCTCGCGGCCCCCTTCATGACGCTCTCGTTCATGGCCCTCCTGGTGATTCCCGCCCTCAAGATCGGTCCGATGGGGCTCTTCGACGTGGAGCGATTCACTCCCGTGAGCCTCTTCGCCGACTGACGCGACGGTCTGCGGCCGTCACATGCCGCCGACGTGACGGCGCAGGTGCCACCACGACGACGTGGCGGTGGGCGACCGCGGCTCGGCCTCCAGCCACGAGGCGGTCGCGTCGAACGCCCGGTCGAGCCTGCGCCCCTCGCCGCCGGTGACCGCCACCATCGCGATGCCGGCAGCCACGGCCACCAGCCATGTCGACACGATCGCCCGCCGCCGTCGCCACGCGACCACGTGCGGCGGCAGCGGAGGCACCGGCAGGGCTCCATACCAGTCGCGTACGAGATCCTCGACGGCGAGCGCCGCACCCGTCGCACCGCGGGCCTCCGGGCGAGTCGCCAGCGCCCTGACAGCGCGATCGGCGGCTGCGTCGACGGACTCCCCCGCCAGCCAGAGCCCGATGTCCCGCGCCAGCCGGTCGTCCACGTGGCTCATGGCCCCTGCTCCATGACGTCCGCGAGGCTCACCCGCAGCGCCGTGCGCGCGCGGTGGATCGCGTTGTTGACCTCGGCGTAGGTCAGGCCGAGCGCCTCGCCCGCCTCCCGGTAACTGAGTCGCTCGCACACCGTGAGCAGGAAGCAGGCTCGTTCGCGCTCCGGCAGGGCGGCGATCGCCACTCCCACACGGTCGGCGACCTCGCCGATCTCCGCCGCGGCCGCCGGCGACGGCGGCACGTCCGACAGGGTCGCCCGCATCCTCGCGAGCTGCTCGTGCCGGACCCGCCGCGACCGCCTGAGGTCGATGGCCAGTCGCGCCACGGTCTTGACGAGGTACGGCCCGAAGAGCTCGTCGAGCGGGTAGCGGCCGCGATGCTCGAAGAGCCGGGCGAGCGCCTCCTGCACGACGTCCTCGGCCAGGTGCCGGTCGCCGAGGAATGCCCTCGCGAAGCGCAGCACGCGGGGCCGGTGCGCGGCGGCGAGCGCCGCGAATGCGTCGGGGCCGAGCGGCGCATCCCGCGCTGGCGTCCGCTCGCCCGTTCGCACACTGTCCTGCCGACGCATGGCTCGTCCCCCGTCGTCTCCGCACCCGCCCGAGGCTACCCCGGATCACGCGCTCGCCGGCAGTTCGCCGTCGGCGCGATGCCCGAGCTGTCGCAGGAGCCCGGGCGACATCATCGGCGTCAGGAACCGCACCGAGCCGTCGCCCATGCCCGCCACCACGATGCCGCCGGCATGGTCGCTGCCGAATCCGCCCACGATGAGCGGATCCTCCGGAGAAGGCTCGTCGCCGACCGCGTCCGGAGCCCGCCGCGTGAAGGGCACCGTGCCCCGGAGCGTGGCCCGCGTGCCCGACATCCAGCCGAGATCGTTCGTGCTCCCCCGCCGCTCCCCGATGAGGAGCGTGTTCGACGAGCCATCCTCCACGTCGGTGAAGCGGACCCGACTGTCGAGGAAGAGCATGCCATGGTTGTCGACGTCGATCGGAGCCTCGACATCGTGATGGCATCCGGCATAGTTCGAGACGGCCACGGTGCGCTCCTCCGCATCACGCTGCACGGGCTGCGTCGGTGACGACGGGCAGACGAGGCAGGGAATCCTGACGGCGCGCGCCGCGGCGTTCCCGGCCGCGTACACGCCTTCCCCGGGATCGATGTGGCGGGCGAGGCTCTGCTGCTCGATGAAGGGCAGGATGCGGATGATCCAACCCACGTGCCGTCCCTCGGGCAGGCTGCGGATCGGGCCGGCGTCTCCGGTGACGCCCGCCGGAAACGCCTCGTGGGCGAACTCGTGGCCGTGCAGCGCGAGCCCGAGCTGCACGACGTTGTTGGAACAGGCGCAGCGACGCGCCGCCTCGCGGGCGCTCTGCACGGCGGGCAGGAGGAGGCCGATGAGGACCGCGATGATCGCGATCACCACGAGCAGCTCCACGAGCGTGAAGCCATGGCGGACGACAGGAGCGCGCCGGCCTGCGGTCGTCGGGGACGGGAGCGATGGTGATGCGGTCGGTGCACTCATGGGCTGGACTCCTCGCGGTTCGAAGCGGACGTGGATGGGAGAACGACGGTGCGGGAGCGGCGGATCGTGAGCGGTCCTTCGAGCGGATACTCGACGACGAGGGTCAGCTCCGACGCGGAAGCGGGGGCCGGCACGGCGGCCAGGCGTGCCGAGCCGGAGCCGGCGAGTTCCGCCGGCGTGAGCACGAGTTCCCAAGCACGCATGCCGCCCGTCTCGGCGCGGGCCCGGGCCGCATCGGCCCCGGCCACCAGCAGCCGCTCGATCTGACGCAGGTCGTGCTCGGTGCGAAGCGCCCGCCGGGCGAGCAGCGCGGAGCGGAGGACGGCCGCGGCGAGTGCCGCCGCGACGGCGAGCGCGACGAGCGCGAGCACCATCACGGCGCCGCGGCGGGGCGCGGCCCGCGTGATCCCGAGAGACGAGGGTCTCATGGCTCGCCTCCGTGGATGAGAGTCGACCCCGTGGCGAGGGCAGCCGCGATGTCGATGACCAGCGGCGGACGACGGGATCGGTCCTCCACGGAGGTGCCGGAGAGGGACACGAGCGAGCCATCTCCGCGCACCACCCACGATGCCTCGCGTGAGAACGTGAAGTCCTCGCGCGATGGCATCCCGACCGGCGGCTTGACCGGGCGTGCGAGCCGCTCGGCAGGGGTGCCGGAGTGGAGCCCGGCGGGGGGCAGGAGTAGGCTGGCGCGAGGCGCGTC
>JBJTBO010000125.1:0-8740 GCA_046091445.1 Planctomycetaceae bacterium
TCGCAAGCGTGCTCGCACTGGGTCAGGGGGAGCTCTTCCCGGTGCTCAACCACGCCGCCGCCGACGCGGAGTGCCCGGTGCGTGCGGCCCGCGGCGGCGAGCCGGCCGGAGACGTCTTCATCTCGACCGCCGTGACGCCCCAGGGCCAGGCCGGGTCGCTCGTCGTCCGGTCCTGTCCGGCGTGAGGCGGGACGCCTGAGATCACGGGCCGGCATGGCGGCGGCTGCTTGACAGTCGCCACCTGCGGCCGTAGTTTCTTTTTTCTTGGTTCTGGCGGCGCTGGCTGCAGGTCCGCGGATTCGTGTCCAAGCGCCTGATGTGGGTCCCGTGCCACGTCGGGCGTTTCGGCGTCCATGTCGTGCGAGGGCGTCGGCAGTGCCGGCTGCGCCTGTGCCGACGATTCGAACGCCGAGAGCGCGATGAAGCCTGAAGAAATTCTCCGCATCGTCGACGCGATCCATCGCGACAAGAACATCGACAAGGAGATCGTCTTCCAGGCGATCGAGGCCGCGCTCGTCACCGCGCTCAAGCGGCAGTACGGCGAGGAGGCGGATGTCACCATCGCGATCGATCGCGCGGACGGCACGCTCACCGGGTCGCATGCGGGTCAGCCGATCGATACGGCCGAACTGTCGGGTCGGATCGGGGCCCAGACCGCAAAGCAGGTGATCATCCAGAAGATCCGCGAAGCCGAGCGCGACGCGATCCACGACGAGTTCGAGGAGCAGATCGGTCACATGGTGTCGGGCGTCGTGACCCGTTTCGAGGGCGCGACCGCGACCGTGACGCTCGGCGCGAACGAGACGATCCTGCCCCGCAGCGAGCAGATTCCGGGCGAGTCCTACCACCCGAACGAGCGCATCCGCGCAACCATCTTCGAGGTGCGGAAGGTGGGAAGTCGGGTCAAGATCATCCTGTCGCGGATCCGCCCGCAGCTCGTGCAGCGGCTCTTCGAGCAGGAGATTCCGGAAATCGCGGACGGCGTGATCGAGATCCGCGCCATCGCCCGCGAGCCGGGCTACCGCAGCAAGGTGGCGGTGATCAGTTCCGACAACCGGATCGACTGCGTCGGCGCCTGCGTGGGCGTGCGCGGCAACCGCATCAAGAACATCGTCGAGGAGCTCGGGGGCGAGCGGATCGACATCGTGCGTTGGAGCGACGACCTGCAGGTGCTCGTGCCCAACGCCCTGCAGCCCGCCGAGGTCGACGAGGTGATCCTCTGCCAGATGCTCGGCCGCGGGATCGTGCTCGTCCGAGAGGATCAGCTCTCCCTGGCGATCGGCCGTCGCGGCCAGAACGTCCGGCTCGCCAGCAAGCTGTGCGGCTGGGACATCGAGATCATGACCCGCGAGGAGCTCGACCAGCAGATCGAGCGGGCCATCATGGGATTCTCATCGATCGAGGGCCTCGACGAGGCGGTGGCGGAAAAGCTCGTGGGCGAGGGCTTTCTGTCGTACGACGACCTGTCTGTGATCGAGCCCGACGACCTCATGGAAATGGGCGGCTTGTCAGCGGAGGCGGTCGATGCGATCGTTTCCGAAGCGGAGAGCCGGGCCGCCATGGCCGAGATGGCGGCTGCGGACGAGCGGCGGAAGCAGCGCGAGCAGGACCGGATCGCCAAGGCGACGGCGGACGCGGACGCGGCCGACGCCCTGGCCGCCGGGGTCGCGCCTCCGGATGGTTCGGCGGCTGAGCCGTCCGAATCGGGCTCGACCGCTCCGGCCGCCGAAGGGGCTGCGGGCGAATCATGACGGGGCGTGCGCGAGGGTCGCGATGGCGTGGCTGGTTCGATGGGCGTCGGAACGATGAACATGACCGAATAACCTGCTCCCTGGGAGCGGCTGGGAAGGTACGGCGTGGCGGTTCGCATCTACACGTTGGCGAAAGAACTCAAGATCGACAGCAAGGAGCTGGTCGACCTGTGCACGCGCGCCGGCATCCAGGACAAGGGCTCCGCCCTCGCGAGCATGACCGACGAGGAGGTCGGCAAGCTCAAGGAATTCATCGCCGGGCGATCACGTCCGCCTGAGCGACCGGCTCCGCCGGCGCCGGTGCGACCTGCCGCCCCGATTCCCGCGGCACCCGTGCGGCCCGCGCCTGCCGCGACGGCCCCTCCCGCGCCGGTGCCCGTCGCGGCGAAGCCTCCGGTCGCGAAGCCGACCGTGCTGAAGAAGGAGGACTACATCGCTCCGGGCGGAGTTGCGGGGAGACCATCCGGCGAACCCGTGCGGCCTGCGGCGCAGTCCGGCACACCTCCTGCCTCGGGCGGCCAGCCCGCGACGCCGCGACCGCGGCCGGGTGGTGCCGGTGGCAAGCCGGTTCCGCGGCCTGCCTTCAAGCTCGCGCCCCTGCCTGCGGCCGGACGGACGCCGGTGCCTCGTGCGCCGCAGGAGCCGGCGGCACAGAAGCCCGACGTCAAGCTCCCGCTCGACGCGATCCGCAGCGCGAAGGCTGGCGGTGCGAAGCCCCTGGCCGACCACATGCGGAAGCACGAGCAGCGCCAGGGCGAGGGCCAGCGGCCGCGCCCGGGTGGCAGCCTGCTGCGTGGAGGGGCCGCCGGCATGGCTCCGGTGCCTCCGCCCATGGAGCCGGGCATCCGCCCGCGGCGGACGCCTTCCAAGGGCGCCGCTCCCAAGGACGACCTGCTCGGCGGCCGCGAACAGCGACAGCTCAACCGCAAGCGCACCACCGGGTCCGGCATGGATGACGACGACGGCGCGATGCGCCGGCGTCGCCGCGCCCCCCGCAAGGCGAGCGGCGTCTCCACGGCGGCGCCGCGCAAGACCAACGCATCGATCCAAGTGCCGTGCACGGTGCGCGGATTCTCCGAGGCGATCGGCCTCCCCGCGGGCGACGTGCTCAAGAAGCTCCTGACACTTGGCACGGAGTCGATGCCGAGCATGGGCTCGATGCTCGACCGCGACATGGTGGAGCTGCTTGCCGCCGAATTCGGCGTGCAGCTCGACCTGAAGTCGGCGGAGGATCTCGAGAAGGAGCTCCTCACCGGTTTCGACGCCGTCGACGAGGATCCGGCGCTCCGCATGCCACGGGCGCCGGTCGTCACCTTCCTCGGCCACGTCGACCACGGGAAGACGTCGCTGCTCGACCGCATCCTCGGCATCGACGTCGCGGCACGGGAAAGCGGCGGCATCACGCAGCACATGCGGGCCTACACGGTCGACCGCAACGGCCGTTCGGTCACGTTCGTGGACACGCCGGGGCACGAGGCCTTCACGCAGATGCGGGCCCGCGGCGCGAACGTCACCGATTGTGCCGTCATCGTGGTCGCGGCGGATGACGGCGTGATGCCGCAGACGGAGGAGGCGATCAGCCACGCGCGGGCGGCGAACGTGCCGATCGTGGCATGCATCAACAAGATCGACCTGCCCGGGGCCGATGTCGAACGGGTCTACCAGCAGCTTGCGGCCAACGAGCTGCTGCCGACCGAGTGGGGCGGCGAGACCGAGGTGGTGAAGACCAGTGCGGTGACGGGCGCGGGGGTCGACGACCTGCTCGACACCCTGCTCACGATCGCCGAACTGCACGACCTGCGGGCCAATGCCGACCGCGACGCGGCCGGCGTCTGCCTCGACGCCTCCATCCACGAGGGCCGGGGCGTCGTCGCCTGCCTCCTCGTGCAGAAGGGCACGCTGAAGGTCGGCGATGCGATCGTGTGCGGCGAGGCGAGCGGGCACGTCAAGGCGATGATGAACACGCTCAATCGCCGGAAGGCATCGGAGGCGGGGCCGGCGGAGCCGATCTTCGTCACGGGCCTCGACGTCCCGCCCGGCGCCGGCGAACGGTTCTACGTGGTCGACTCGATCGCGCGGGCCCGCGAGGTCGCCGCGAAGCGGAGCGGCATCCGCCGCCAGACCGTCCTGTCGAGCGCGCCGGTCCACGTGACCCTCGAGAACCTCGTCGATCGACTGGGCACCCAGAAAACGCCCACGCTCAACCTCATCCTGCGAGCCGACGTGCGGGGCTCGATCGAAGCCATCCTCAAGGAACTCCAGAAGCTGGAGCACCCCGAGGTCAAGATCCGCGTGCTCCAGGCGACCGTCGGCGGCATCACCGAGGCCGACGTCCAGCTCGCCGACGCCTCGGATGCGGTGATCATCGGATTCAACGTCGTGCCCGACGAGCGGGCGCGATCGCTGGCGGAGGAGCGCGGCGTGCAGGTGCGACGCTACGACATCAACTACCAGGTCACCGACGACCTGCGCAACGCGCTCGAGGGCATGCTCGCCCCCGAGAAGCGCGAGCAGGAACTCGGTCGCGCGGTCGTGCAGCGCACCTTCAGCATCAGCCGGATCGGCACGATCGCCGGCTGCCGCGTGATCGGTGGCGTCATCGCCCGCAACGGCCGGCTGCGCGTGATCCGCGACAGCCGCGTCATCGGCGAGTACGGCATCGAGTCGCTGAAGCGAGAGACGGACGACGCCCGGGAGGTCCGCGACGGGCTCGAATGCGGCATCAAGCTGGCCGGATTCAACGACATCAAGGAGGGCGACGTCCTCGAGTGCTTCCGGATCGAGGAGGTCGCACGGACGCTGTCGTGAGCACGAGGCGACTCCTCAAGGCGGCCGCGGCGGTGCGGGAGGTCGTCAGCATGGCGATCCTCACGGAGGTGCGCGATCCGCGAGTGCGCGACGTCACCGTCACGCGCGTCGAGATGGCTCCCGACATGCGCGGGGCGACCGTCCACGTGTCGGTGATGGGCACTCCCGCGCAGCAGCAGCACGCGCTGCGGGGGCTAGCGAGCAGCGCCGGATTCCTGCAGTCCCGCATCGCCGAGCGCATCGAGACACGCTACACACCGCGGCTCCGGTTCGAGCTCGACGGCGGCGTGAAGCACGCGCTCGACATCAGTCGCGTGCTCGACAGCGTCCTGCCCGAATCCGATCAAGACGGCGATCCAGCGACCCCATCCGAGAGCCACGCGGCCCCCGCGCGGGAGGAACCATGACCGCAGCGAAGCGACCCGACCCCGGCGCCCGCAAGGGCTCGACGCCGGCCAAGGCGTCGTCCCGTCCCGACGTCCGACCGGCGGCCGACGCGAAGCCCGCGCGGGTCGCACCGGAGAAGCCCCCGGCCCGCGGCCCGCTGATCGCCAAGCTGCACAAGGCGCTGCGGGCGCAGTACAAGCCGGTCGCGACGAACGTGACACGGCCTCTCCTCGACCAGGTGCTCTTCGCCTGCTGCCTCGAGAACGCGCCGGCGGCCGTCGCCGAGAAGGCGTTCGCCAAGCTTCTCGAGGGCTTCTTCGATCTCAACGAGATCCGCGTCACCACCGTGGCGGAGCTCGCCGAGTCGCTCGGCGACCTGCCCGATCCCGACCGGGCGGCCCTCTCGCTGCGACGTGCCCTGCAGAGTGTCTTCGAGTCGACCTACAACTTCTCGCTCGAACAGGCCCGCAAGCACTCGCTCGCGCACGGGCTCAAGACGCTCGAGCACCTCCACGGCATCTCGCCCTTCGTGGTCCAACACGTCGCCTCGACCGCGCTCGGCGGACACTTCGTGCCGCTCGATCTGGGAGCGCTGACGGGCCTCTACCTCTGCGGCATCATCACGCAGGCGGAGTACGACGCCGGCCGGGTGCCAGGTCTCGAACGCACGATCTCGAAGAAGGCGGCCGCCGAGTTCAATTCCCTGCTCCACCAGTTCGGCGTGGAGTGCCTCGAGAACCTTCACGGCACGACCGTGCGGAAGATCGTGCAGGCGGTCAATCCGGCCGTGAAGGACCGCTTTCCAAAGCGCGGCGAGGCGCTGCCCGCCCCCGCTCCGCCGCCACCCGCGACCACGAAGGAGCAGCAGAAGGTGGCCGAGGCCGCGAGGCAGTCGGCCGAGGCCCATCGCCCCGCCGGACCGCAGGCCGCCGCGCGACCGGCCGGCAAGACTCCCCTGCCGCCACCGGGGGCCGGACCGAAGCGGCCCGATGGCAAGGGCGCCACCGGCAAGCCGGGGCCGAAGCCGTTCGTGGTCAAGCCGAACATGGGCAAGCCTGCCGCGACCACGCCCTCGACGCCGCCCGTGACCGCACCGCCGGCGGTGTCGAAGCCGGCCGCGAAGCCTGCGGCCAAGACGACCGACAGGCCCGTCGCGAAGGCCCGTGATGAGGCGGGTGACAAGGCGCGCGAGAAGGGCCGTGACAAGGACAAGAAGGGGGCGATGAAGCCGACCGCCCGTCCCGCGCGGCCGCCGGCCGCGAAGGACCGCGGGCCGAAGCGGCCCGCCTCGGGTGGCGGCGGGAAGTCGCACGCCCGACAGCTCGCGAAGCGCAAGCCGCGCTAGCCCCGCCGGCGAGCCGGCACGGGAGCGATGCGGCCCTCCGACCTCTCCGCCAATTCCACACCCCATCCCCGTCAGTCAGGTACCGCCATGGCAGGACATTCGCACTGGGCGAACATCGCGCGGAAAAAGGCGCTCGTGGACGCCAAGCGCGGCAAGCTCTGGAGCAAGCTCGCCAAGGCGATCATCGTCGCCGCGAAGCTCGGCGGCGGAGACCCCGACGCGAACCTGCGACTGCGGTACGCGATCGACGCCGCGAAGGCCGTGAGCATGCCCAAGGACAACATCCAGCGGGCGATCTCCGCGGGAACGGGAGAGTCGAAGGCGGGAAGCCTCGAGGAGTCGCTCTACGAGGGCTACGCGGCCGGCGGTGTGGCGGTGCTGTGCGAGATTCTCACCGACAACAAGAACCGCACGGCTCCCGAGATTCGCAAGATCTTCGAGATGTGCGGCGGCAAGCTGGGGGGCAGCGGGTGCGTGGCGTATCTCTTCGAGCGCAAGGGGGTGGTGCGCGTGCCCCAGTCCACCTGGAGCGAGGAGCAGCTGATGGAGGCCGCGCTCGAGGCCGGCGCCGACGACGTGCGGCTCGTCGGTGACCGCTGGGAAATCACCTGCGAACCGGCGGCGATGACCGCCGTCACGGATGCGTTCGGCGCCGCCGGCATCGCGATCGAATCGAGCGACCTGGTTCGGGTGCCCAGTACGACGGTCGACGTGGAGGATGTCGAGACCGCCCGTCAGGTGCTCGATCTGATGGAGCGGCTCGACGACCACGACGACGTGCAGTCGGTCGCCGCCAACTTCAACATCCCCGAGGCGGCGATCGCCCAGCTCGGCTGAGCCGACCCGGCGGATGCACCGCGGGGGCTCCCGATCGGCACGATCACCGCGTCCCGGTCTTCTTCGCCTCGCCCGCCGACGTCGTCGGCGATGCGGGCTCGCCGTGCTCGACCTGCGGCCAGTACGCGTCGAAGTCGAAGCCCGGGCTGTTGTCGAGATCGTGGCATTCGAGGCAGTTGTTCACCGCCTTCTGCCGCCCCTCGGGCGTCGCCAGCGAAAGCACCAGCTCCCGTCGCAGGCGATCGCGTTCCTCGTCGCTGGCCCGGACGTCTCCCCGCTCCACGGCGGTGTGCGCGGCGGCCGGGCCGTGGCAGTTTTCGCAGCCCTGATGGGCGAGGTGCGGAGTCGCCTGCATCCCGGCAAAGCCTCCCTCGAAGGGCTCGAAACGCTGCGGAGCCCAGCCCACGACGTGACAGGAGACGCACTCCGGATCGGCATCGCGGCGCGGCATCTGCTCTTCGAGGGTCGCGAGGGCGCTGGCATGCGGCGTGCCCTCCCAGACCGCGTAGGCGTGTGCGTGGCAGTCCGCGCAGGCGGCGCTGCCGGCAAATCGTCGTCCGCTGGGATGCCGAATCGGCACGATCCCCAGCCCCTGGAAGCCGAACGTCTCCAGCTTCCGCTGGTAGTTCGCGAGCACCTCGATCATGTCCGCGGCCTCGCCCCAGCGGGCGTCGAGCGGCACGCGCTGTGCCCGTCGCGGCTGCGGTGCATCGAAGAGGCCGACGGCCACGGCGAACATGCCCTTGTGCCCGAGTTCGACGAGCATCGCACCGCCCGGCAGGGACTGTGGCTCGAGTGGCGGTTCATCCGCTCCTCCGGCGGTCGCCACGATGTCGAACTGGGGATAGGCCGCCGCGAGCGCCCGGGTCTCCTCCGGCGTCGCCCACGCGAGCAGGACCTGGTGGTCGCACCGCTCCCTGGCGAGCCCCGCGGCGACGTCCGCAAGGCCGCGCGCGGACGGCACGACCTGCACGTCGTCGTTGCGAAACTGGGCTGCCGCGCCGTCTCCGAGCACCGTCGTGATGCCGATCCGCAGGCCACCCGCCTCGACGACGCGAAATCGCGGCGTGATGCCCGCGTCGATCCCGAGCAGACCGACGTTGCCACCGATGAACGGCGTGGGGGCGTCGCCGACCGCGGCGACCGCTGCGATGAGCTCCTCGGCCGGAAGCCGCAGGTCGGGCGGCCCGAACCCGACTCCCGCATACCCCATCGCTCGCAGGCCGTCGACGATCGACTGGAACTTGGCCTCCGTCTGCCTGCCGAAGCGCTTCACCTGCCCGCCGAGGTCGACGGCGACCACGGGCCATCCGGCCGTGGAGAGCGCGCGGAGGAAGTTGTGGCGGCGGCTCAGGCCGCCTTTCTGGTTCTCCTTGCCGGTGCAGCCGCAGGGCTCGATGTAGCCGTCGAGTTCGCCGGTGATCACCAGCACCGCCCGCGGAACGGGCCAGTCGACGAACACGGCGCCGTTGCGCTCGCGGAAGGTCCGCACGAGCTCCTCCGCCACCTCCGGCCCGCGATCCGGGGCCGCCGCGGAGGCGACCGCCGCCGACACGAGCAGGAGCGAAAGCAGCGCGGCGGGCCGGCGGATCGGCATGGGCGGCCTCTCGGG
>JBJTBO010000126.1:0-7826 GCA_046091445.1 Planctomycetaceae bacterium
GTCGCGGACCCACCCCGACACCGGCGCCGGCGATCCGACGGCAGCCACGGCCGCGAAGGGCGCGGAATACTTCGCCGCCGTCACCGCTGCCATCTCCGGCGTGATCGTCGACGTGGCGCGGGCGACACGGGGTGACGTGCCGTTCGTCTGACGGCCATGGCGAGAGGCGCGCGGTGGCACGGGGCGTCGACCGTGCCGGTCCCGTAATTCGGGAAGCACAGCCGGGGTGCGCGAACCCATCGGCCGCGCGTGCCGGGCGCTGATGGAATCCCGGAAAACTGCCGATGAAGCCTGCGTGGGGTCCGCGGCTCTGCCGGGGACCGGAGTGGCCGCCGTATCCCCTGGCTTCGTGAGGCTCCGCGCCATGGCGGGTCGCAAGAGCAAGAGCAAGAAACAGACCTATTCGCAGCAGCTCGTGGGCATGGCGACGGTCGGCATGCCCACGCCGGTCAGGGCGGTCGCCACGTCCCGTTTCGGGTCACGGCTCCTGCTGAGACTCGTGCCGGCGCTCCTCGCGACCGGCATCCTGACGGTCAGCTTCTCCGGTGGCATCCCCCAGTTCTCGGTCAACAGGGAACGGGCGGAGGCGGTCTACGAGCAGATCGCCACGGAGGCGCCCCGCGCCGCGGCCCAGCTGCGGCAGTACGAGCCACTCCCCCGCCGCTGACGCCCACGGGCGGCGTTGCTCACGGCCCCCCGCTCACGGCTGGTGTGGCGGTGGCGGCCGGTGCCTGCGACGGGAGCGTCAGGAGAGCGCCACGGTGCAGCCGGTGCGGAAGGCTTCATCCGCCGCGAGCACGATGCGCAGGCTGTTGACGGCGTCGTCCATGTGGTCCGTGAGATCACGGTCGTGGAGGATGGCGTCGAGGAAGACCTCCTGCTCGAGCCGGCACAGTCCGTCGTGATCGGGCTCGTCGGAGCAGTCGATCCACTCGTCGGCCTTCGCAAAGGAGCCGTCGGACTCGAGCGCGCCGTGGTGAAGCCGCAGGAGTCCGGCCCGTGAATGGCCGCCGACGTCGTCGCTGGCCACCTCCCCCTCCTTGACGCCGGCGATGCTCACGCATCCCCGCGGTCCGATCACGTCCTTCACGAAGTACGCCACGTCGCTCATCATCGGCCCCCAGCCGGCCTCGTACCAGCCGACCGAGCCGTCGGCGAACGTCACCTGCAACTGTCCGTAGTTGTACATGCCGGGCGGGAGATCGTCGGTGAGCCGCGCGCCGATCGCCGAGACCCGCACCGGTCGCGACCTCGTCATCTGACACATGACGTCCACGTAGTGCACGCCGCAGTCGACGATCGGCGACATCGACTGCATGAGTGCCCGATGGGTGCGCCACTGGTCACCCGACGACTGCTGATTGAGGTTCATCCGCATGACGAGCGGCGACCCGAGCGTGCGGGCCGTCTCGATGAATCGCTTCCACGTCGGATGCACCCGCAGGATGTAGCCGACGACGAGCTTCCTGCGGGCCGCCCGCGCCGCGGCCACGACCTCCTGCGCCTCCGCCACCGTCACCGCGACCGGCTTCTCGAGAAAGACGTGGCACCCCGCCTCGAACGCCTGCCGCGCGTATGCGGCATGCGTGTCGGGATAGGTGGCGATGGAGACGGCGTCGGGACGCGTCTCGGCGAGCGCCGCCGCGTAGTCGGAAAACTGCGGTCGATCGGCGCCGATGGCGTCGAGGAGCGCCCGACGCGAGGTGGGCCCGCGGGCCACCACGCCGGCGATCTCGAAGCCGGGCAGGGTCTCGTAGGCCTTCGCGTGGGACGTGCCCATGTGACCACAGCCGACCACGAGCACACGCACCGGCGCCGTCATCGCCCCGTCCCCTTTCCGCCCGCCGCACGCACCGCGTCGGTGATGATCGCACGGAGCTTCGGCTCCGCCGAGCGGGCCACCGCGAGGATCTTCTCCACGGTGGCCACCTCGAGCGCATCGGGCAGGCACATGTCGGTCACGACCGAGATGCCGAGCACGCGCATGCCGGCATGCACGGCCACGATCACCTCGGGCACCGTCGACATGCCGACGATGTCGGCGCCGATGCCGCGCAGGAAGCGGTATTCCGCCCGGGTCTCCAGGTTCGGCCCCGTCACCGCCACGTAGACCCCGCGGTGCGCCACGAAGTCCTCGCGCCGGGCGACGGCGAGCGCCGCATCGTCGAGGCCCGGCGTGTAGGGAGCCGACATGTCGGGAAACCGTGGGCCGAGCCGGTCGTCGTTGATGCCGATGAGGGGATTGTCGCCGAGCAGGTTGATGTGGTCGTCGATGACCATGATGTCGCCGGTCCGGAACTGCGGATTGAGCCCGCCCCCGGCATTCGTCACCACGAGCAGGTCGGCGCCGAGCCGACGGAAGACGCGGACCGGGAGCGTGATCTGCCCGAGCGGATACCCTTCGTAGGCGTGGATGCGGCCCTCCATCACCACCACGGGCACGCCGTCGAGCCGCCCGCAGACGAGCTGCCCCGCGTGACCGTGGGCCGTGGAGACGGCGAAGTGCGGCACCGCGTCGGAGGGGATCGCGACGCGATCGGTCAACGACTCACCGATGCCGCCGAGACCGCTGCCGAGGACGATCCCCACGGCGGGCTTCTCGGGCCAACGCGCGGCAATGAAGCCGACAGCGTCCGAAACCTTGTCGAACTGGTCGAGCATGCCTGCGCCTGTCTCCTCCGGGTGCCGGGACGGGAGGGCAGCATCATACCGGAGCGGCGCGGCTGCACACGGAGCGCCGCGGCTGCGGGCGGCCCGCCGACCGATGCCGGCGGCGCACCAGGTGCGGGTCGGACGCAGCCACCGGGCCGAAGGTCAGTCCCCGCCGAGCAGGGCCTGAAAGTCGGGATGGTGCCGCAGGCTCTCGAGATCCGGATCCGCCTCCATGTGGGCGATGTCGTCATAGCCCAGCAGGATCGCACGCGAGAGCGAGTCGATCGCCTCGTCGGCTCTCCCGGCCCGGGCGAGCGAACAGGCGAGGTTGTACCGGGCGAGGAAGTCGTCCGGCAGAAGATCGACGATCCGCCGATCGAGTTCCACGGCACGCGGCAACTGGCCCTTGCGTGACACGAGCTCGGCGAGGACCCGCAGGACCTCGATCGCATCGGGACGTCGGGCGAGCAGGCGTTCGAAAAAATCGATCTCGAAGTCGAGCTGCCCGAGCGTGCCGAACCAGGCCTGCTTCACCCGACGACCGCGCCCCGCCGACCCCCGCGTGCCGGGCTTCGGCATGCCGGCGTCGTGGTCATCCGGCACCGGCTGAGATGGGTCGCGACCTGGCATGGGCCGTTCTCCGGCTTCACGGGCGGCGCCTACTTGCGTCCGCCGCCTTTTCCGGGAGGGGGTTCGTCCTGATCGACGTCGTCCGGGTGATCCCAGTCGGGATCGTTCTCCTCCTCCTCGAAGTCATCGTCGAACTCGTCGTCGAAGTCATCGAAATTCGACTCCTCGTCGGACAACGGCTGCGAGACCGCGAGATCCTCCTCGTCTCCGAGATCGTCATCGTCGACCGGATCGGTCGAGGCGACGAGGCCCCCGGCGAGCGGCGCACGGACACCGGACCGCGCGGCGACCGTGTCGACCGCGCGTGAACGGAGGAACGAACTGGCGACGGACATGATCATGCGGTGCAATCGCGGGGCGGGGGGGAGAAGTATGTGACCGGGGCGACCTGAGTCAAGCCGCTCTGGGAACACCGGTCGGACCACTATACGGACCCGGCACGGCCGCCGCCCACCATGCGGTCCGCCCGGGGTCGGATCGGATGGCCGGACCGGCAGGACGAGCACTCCAGGGACGCCCCGCCGCGCTTCCCCGCGGACGCGAGACGGCCTACGTATGGTAGTCGGCGTTGAGCCGCACGTACTCCGCCGTGAGGTCGCTCGAGTGGAAGCGAACCGAGGCCGGCCCGGACGCCAGATCGAGCTCGTTCAGGGCCTCGCGGGACGCACCGAGCGAGGCCGAGACCGCATCGGCGTCGAAGGCCACGGGGGCCCCGTCACGGAAGAGCAGGGTGCCGTTGAGCCGGAGCACGAGCCGCGTCGGATCGAAGGGCACCCCCGCATAGCCTGCCGCCGAGACGATCCGCCCCCAGTTCGGATCGGCCCCGTGGATCGCCGTCTTGACGAGCGGGCTGTCGGCGACCGTGCGCGCGATCTGCCTCGCCTCCTCACGGGTCCGGCAGCCTGTCAACTCGACCCGCAGCACGTGGGTCGCCCCCTCGCCGTCGTCGGCGATCTCCCGCGCCAGCACCTCGCACGTCTCGACGAGCGCGGTGCCGAAGGCATCGAGGTCCGCCCCCGCGAGCGACCTCCCTCCCGCGGCCCCATTGGCAAGCAGCAGGACGGTGTCGTTGGTGCTCGTGTGGCCATCCACGCTCACGCAGTTGAACGTCTGGTCGCACGCCTCCCGCAGGATCCTCTGGGCGTCGTCGGGCTCGAGCGCCGCATCGGTCAGCACCACCCCGAGCATCGTGGCCAGACGCGGCCCGATCATCGCCGCCCCCTTCGCCATGCCGAAGATCGCCACCGACCCCGCACCGACGCGCACCGCCCGGCCGGCCAGCTTGGGTCGCGGGTCGGTGGTCATCACCCCACGGGCGGCGGTGATCGCCGCCTCGTCGTCGGTGCCCAGTCTCCCGGCCGCCGCCGTGATGCCGGCGGTGACCTTCGCCATGGGAAGGAACTCGCCGATGATGCCGGTCGACAGCACGAGCATCGCCTCGCCCGCGGCGCCGACGGCAGTGGCGGCAGCCGCCGCCATCTCCCGGGCGTCGTCGAGTCCCCGCGCACCCGTGCAGGCGTTCGCGTTGCCCGAGTTGACGACGACTCCCCTGATGCCGCGCCCCGGCGTGAGGCTCCGGTCGTGGGCCACCGGGGCCGCGAAGACGAGGTTCGTCGTGTACACGCCCGCGGCGATCGCCGGCACGTCCGAGACCACGAGCGACACATCCTCGCGGGTCGGGTTGCGCTTCAGCCCGGCGTGCACGCCCCCCATGCGGTAGCCGCGCGGCAGCGGCGGGATCGGCAGTCGGACGGGCGTTTCGGCGATCGGCATGCTGACGGTTCCGGTGTCGTGGCGGGGCCGCCCCTCCGGCAGCCCGACGGTCAGGGCAGCCCCGCTGTCTCGGGCAGCCCGAAGAGCACGTTGAAGTTCTGCACGGCCGCTCCCGCGGCGCCCTTCACGAGGTTGTCGAGGCAGCTGATGAGGAGGATCCGGCCGCCGACGACGCGTGCGGTGACGTCGCAGAAGTTGGTGTCCACCGTGTCCTTCGTGCCTGGCAGGTGATCGACGACGCGCACGAAGCGCTCGCCGGCGTACGCGTCGCGCAGGGCATCCATCACGTCCCGCTCCGTCAGCGGGCGGGTCGGCTTGGCGTAGATCGTCGAGAGGATGCCGCGATCCATCGGCGCGAGCTGCGGCGTGAAGATCACCCGGGGCCGAGCGCCGGCGTGCCGGGCGACGACCTGCTCGATCTCCGGGGTGTGACGGTGCCGCCCCACGTTGTATGCCGACATGCTCTCGTTGCACTCGGGGAAGTGCGTCATGAGCTTCGGCGTCCGCCCCGCGCCGCTCACGCCGCTCTTCGAGTCGACGATGATGTCGTCGTGTTCGATGAGGCCGCGGGCGAGCAGCGGGGCCAGCGGCAGGATGGCGGACGTCGAGTAGCAGCCGGGGTTGGCCACGAGCCGTGCCTCGCGGATCGCATCGCGAAAGAGTTCGGGCAGGCCGTACACCGTCCGACCGAGCCGCTCGGCGTCGGGATGCTCATGCCCGTACCATTCCCGGTAGGTCTCGGCGTCGTCGAGGCGGTAATCGGCGCTGAAATCGACCACGCGCGCCCCGGCGGCGAGGACGCGCGGCACGATCTCCGCGCTCGCGCAGTGCGGCAGGCAGCTGACGCCGCAGGCCGCCCGCGACCCAACCTCCTCGGGCCCGAGATCCTCGAGCGGCAGATCGAGCCGTCCGACGAGGCTCGGGTGCACGCTCGAGACGGGCGTGCGCCCCTCCTGCCGGCTCGTCACGGCGACGATCCGCGCGTCCGGATGCCGCAGCAGGATCTTCATCGCCTCCAGCGCGGTGTAGCCGGTGGCGCCGAGGATGGCGACGTCGATCATCGGGGCATTCCAGGGGACGGAAGGCTGCCAGTTGTAGCGCCGGCGGCGCCGATCGGCAATCGGATTCGCGGGCGACGGCTCATCGCGTCCCGGTCCGTGGCGGCGCCATCAGGCGGCCCTCGATGAGCCGGATCAGCCAGCCTGCCACGGCCCGCTTCGACGCCTGCTTCGAGCCGACGTGACGGTGTTCGGCGTCATACACGGTGACGGCGTTCACGTCCGACTCGAGGGCGGTGACGTCATTGACCACGATCAGGTCGCACCGTTTGGCGGTGATCTTGGCGCACGCCCGCTGGGGATCGGCTCCGGGCTCGAGCGCGAACGCCACGAACCACTGACCGGGCCGCTCGCGCCGGGCGAGTGTGGCGATCACGTCCGGCGTCGGGCGCAGGTCGAGCGTGAGTCCCTGCCCCTGACGCGGGATCTTGCCGGGACGACGCCGCACCGGCTCGAAATCACACGGCGCGGCAGCGGCGATCACCCCGTCACAGCCGGGCAGCTGCGCGAGCGACGCCTCGAGCATCTCCGCCGTGGTCACGACGGGAATGACCCGCGCCCCAGCGGGGTACCGCACCGGGACGGGGCCGCTCACGATCGTCACCGCATGCCCGCGGGCGAGGGCCGCCTGGGCCAGCGCGCGCGCCATCCTCCCGCTGGATGCGTTGGTGAGGTACCGCACGTCGTCGACGTTTGCCCGCGTCGGACCCGCGGTGAGCAGGATCGTGGCCATCGGTCCCGGCGGGCCTCTCGCGATCAGGGCGTCGTCGACCGCGGCGCCCGTTCCGAGAGCGTATCCTCGATCGCCCGGGCGATCTCCTCCGGCTCGGCCATCCGGCCGGCGCCCTGCCGGCGACACGAGAGCCAGCCGCTCCCCGGCGGGACGATGCCGATGCCGTCGTCGATCAGCCGGGCGACATTGCGTTGGACGACCGGCTTCTCCCACATGGCGGTATTCATGGCCGGGGCCATGAGAACCGGGCATTCGGCGCACAGGAGGAGCGTCGTCAGCAGGTCGTCGGCCGCCCCACCCGCGGCCTTCGCGAGCACGTCCGCGGACGCGGGGGCGACGACGACGAGGTCCGCACGCGCCGTCAGTTCGATGTGCGCGCCGAGCGGATGGGCCGACGGGTCGAACGACCGCGTCGCGACGGGGCGACCGGTCAAAGCGGCGAACGTCGCGGCCCCCACGAACCGCCTCGCGTTCGCCGTGAGCACGGCCGTCACGCCCGCCCCACGCTGCACGAGGAGGCTCGCGAGCGCGGCCGCCTTGTACGCGGCGACGCCACCGGAGACGCCCAGCACGATTTCTCGGTCGACGAGCACCCGCACCTCCCGCGCCGGCGTGTTCCGCGCACCGTCAGAGGACCGTGGGGTCGAAGTCGAGCGGTCCGCCGGCCTCGGGAGATTCGCCCGTGATCCGGAGGTTGAGCGACGTGTCGAGGTAGATCTTGTCCTGCTTGATCTCGTCGATGACGATCTGCATCTTGTCATCCGAGTCGGTGTCGACGAGCGGCCGGCTGCCCGCGTTGAGCGCGACGAGCCGCTTCTGGATGAGCGTCGAGAGATTGAAGCGGCCTCCGACCTTGTTGACGATCTCTTCCTCGCGCAGATCCTCGATCATGATTCGGCTTCCTGATGGGCTTCGTGGGGGTCGGATGGGGACGTCGTGACGGCTGCCGGCGTGCCGGCGGCAGGAGGCCCGACGGCGGG
>JBJTBO010000127.1:0-4673 GCA_046091445.1 Planctomycetaceae bacterium
TCCCGGAGCTCGACGCCTTCTGGCGGCTGCTCGCCGAACCCGGCCGCACGACCGTCGTGCACGCCGGCCGCGAGGAGATGGGTTTCATCCTCCATGCGATCCACACCCGCCCGGCCACGCTGTTTGACGTGCAGGTGGCGGCGGGGCTCGTGGACCATGACTACCCCGCCGGGTACGCGGCGATCGTGCGTCGCTTCCTGTCGCTCCCGACGAACAAGGGCGAGACCCGCACCGACTGGCGGAAGCGACCGCTCACCACGGCGCAGCTCGAGTATGCCGTCGACGACGTGCGGCACCTCGAGACGCTCTGGCGAACCCTCGGCGATCGCCTCGAACGGCTCGGACGGACTGCCTGGATGCAGGAGGAGATGGCCTCGTGGCAGGACGACGTCGAGGAGTCGTTCGTGCGCAAGCGCTGGCGCCGGGTGAGCGGCCTCAATGGGCTCTCACGGCGGGAGCTGGCGCTCGTCCGCGAGCTGTGGCACTGGCGCGACCAGGTCGCCGAGGAACGCGACATGCCGCCGCGGCGCGTGCTGCGTGACGACCTGCTGGTGGAACTCGCGAAGCGCAGGAGCGCCGACGAGCGCGACATCGCCGCCGTCCGCGGGATGCAGCGTTCCGACCTGCGCCACATCCTCGGCGGGCTCGCCGACGCGCTCCAGCGCGGGCTGGCCGTCCCGGACGACGAGTGCCCGGGAGGCGAACGGCACCGCGCACCTCCCCCTCAACTCGCCATGCTCGGGCAGTTTCTGGCGACGGCGGTCGCCGGGATGTGCCGGCAGATGGCGCTCGCACCGGCCCTCGTCGGCACCTCGGGCGACATGCGCGACCTGCTGGCCCACAAGCTCGGCTACCACGCCGGCGACCGAGAGCCCCTGCTCGCCACCGGCTGGCGACGCGAGGTGGTGGGCGACCTCGTCGACGACCTGCTCGCAGGCCGGGCCTCGCTGCGGATCGGAGACGTCCGCTCCCACGACCCGCTGGTCATCGACCGTCCCGGCCGGTGACCGGCCCCAGCCGTCGCGTCGACGAGGCATTCGCCCCGCGGCGATCGCGTCCGCGGTGCGATGAACGGGGAATTCGCCGCAGAACGAGAACGTGTCACCCTCAGGCGGGCTCGCGAGCCGGCGGGGTTTTCATGAAGCGGAGGGCACGGGATTCGAACCCGCAACCCCTTGCGGGGCATCTGATTTCGAGTCAGACCGCTAGCCGTTCGCTTACCCTCCGGGCGGAGTCTACCGCGCGGGTCCGGATGGCACAAAACACGGCCTTGCGACCCGTGGACGCGTCGTCGGCCATCGTCGCCGCTGCGTCGCGCGTCATCCGTTCGCCACTCCGTCGCTCGTCCGACCGGGTCCACCTGCGCCGTTCGTGCCGAAAGTGCGCGGGATGCGGGCGCGACCCGGCGTGACGGCGGCGCCCGGCGCCGCCACCGCGGCTCCCCGTCCGAGGCGGCCTGTGCCGATGCCTGTCGCGGCGGGACATCGCGCCGTGGCCGGCTGCGTGCCCACCCGCCCGAACAGGGAACCACCGATGAGCAAAGAAACCTGGCGGCTCGTGACCCGCGACGCGAACGGCGAACTCGTCATTCACGACTTCGACTCGCCCGAGGGAATCCTCCGCACCCACCTGCAAATTGGCAGCGACGACTGCAGCACCGACCTCGCCCTGCGCGGTGCGCCGGTCTTCCGCACGCTCATCGGCCCGATGCCCGAAGGTCGCTCCATCGTCCGCTACGAGACGCCCGAGGTGTTCGAGGCCCTCACGAAGGAGTGGGCCATGCCGCGCTCGCCGAGGCGGCGGACCAGGAAGACGCTGCCGGCCCAGGTCACGGACGCGGCGTCTGATGCGGAGCCCGCCGGTGGCTGAGACGATCTTCGCGAGGATCATCCGTCGCGAGGTGTCCGCGCGGATCGTTCACGAGGACGACCTCTGCCTCGCGTTTCACGACGTCGCCCCGCAGGCGCCGGTGCACGTGCTCGTCATCCCGAAGCGGGCCATCGAGTCGCTCGCCACGGCCGCCGAGGACGACGCCCCGCTGCTCGGGCATCTCGTCGTCGTCGCGACGCGCGTGGCACGCGACCTCGGGCTGGCGGACGGCTACCGGCTGGTCGTCAACTGCGGTCGCCACGGCGGCCAGTCGGTCGACCACCTGCACGTGCATCTGCTGGGCGGCCGGCCGCTCGGCTGGCCGCCCGGATGAGTACGCGCATGGCCCGCGGAACCCGGCGGGTCACTGCCACAGGCGCCGCACGCGATCCATGACGCCGGTTCGGCCGCGACGCGGATCGGGGCCACCGGTCGTCGGCGGACGCACGGGCGCCTCCGACACGAAGGTCTCGAGGTAGCGCGGCCAGTAGGCGTCGAGCCCCGCAAGACAGCCCCCGACGTCCCCGTCGCCGATCTGCCGGTCCAGCCGGTCGACGATGCGGGTGAGTTGCTCGCGCTGTCGCTCGTCGAACGCCAGATCGAACACGCGCACCTCGTCGATCTCGACGGTACCCGGCCCGAGGAGATCGAAGCGCACGCGGAGCGCGTCGAGCCCGGTGTCCGGCAGGTCGTCCACCTGCAGCACGAACTGCGACCACGCTGCCGCGAGCGGCCGTCCGCCCGCCAGCCCGCCGACGGCCGCGAACCGGTAGTACTCACGGTTGTCGTGCACGCCCTCGAGCGCGAGTCGCAGGGGTGGCTGCGGATCGCCGTCACGGATGCGCAGCCAGGCCGCGACGCTGATCCGTCCGGAGGCGGGCCTTGAAAAAGGATTGCTGCGCAGGCTCGACAGCCCGTTGACCGAGCTGAAGGCGAGGGCCTTCCCGCCCGCCGCCGCGATGCCGGGAACCGCCGCGAGGCTGCCACGTCGCGGCTCCACCAGCTCCCAGCCCGGCACGGCTGCCCCGGGCGCCGCGGCCCCGGTCCCGCCGAGCTCGCACCCCGGGTTGTCGAGTACGGCCACGCTCGCGGGCGCTTCCAACGCGTTCCGCAGGCGGCGCAATCGCGCCACCCGGGCGCTGACGGCGTCCTGCACGGCGGGCTCGAACGTCACCCGCGCCTGCGTCACCGCCGCACCGCCGTCGAGCCGGACCGCCCGCACGCCCCGGGCACCCACGTCGATGACCGAGGTCGCCGACGGCTGCGGCGGCACCCGTCCGACCTGCGAGGCGGCGTCGGGCGGAAGGGCGACCGTGTCGAACTGCAACTCGACACGGGCCGGAGCCGCGACGGGGTTGACCAGTTCGACCCACGTTCCCGTCTCGTCGTGCAGCGAGCGCACGACGAGCGGCGGTGGCACGGAGTTCAACGGAGCGAGCGGACGCTCCGGCAACGCGGCAAACTCGAGGCGTGTCGCGGAGGGGGACGCCGGCAGCGTGAAGGCGATCGCCATGTCGAATACCCGCTCGCAGTCGGCGATCGCCAACGCGTCGGCGAGAGCCCCGTCCCGCTCGACTCCCGTCGCGACGGCGTGCATCCACCACGCCCCGGAGACACTCGCCGAGCCGAACGGACCATGTGGCACGACCGCGTTGAGCGACACGGCGCGTGGCCGCTCGACGAGCACCGCCGCCCGGCGGCGTGCCGTGGCAGCGGCGGCGGAGACCGCGCGGTTGGCCTCGGCGAACAACCCACGGTCGGCGGCCCCGACCGCGCCGCGCACCTGCGGCGCGACGAAGACGACGCGCGGATGATTCGTGAGCAGCACCGGATCGAGGCCGAATTCGCGGAGCGCGTCGTCGGTGGCCGCAGCCCCGAGCATGGGGCGAAACCGGGCCGCCGGATCACCCGCGACGAGGAGCGTGGTGGGCACGATCCACAGGCTGCGTGCCTCGTCGGCGGACACGATGTCCGCGAGCCGCGCGTGGAAGCGCGCGATCTCGGCGGCCCGCCAGCCCAGCCACTCGTCGCGCAGGGGGCCCTGCACGACGTCGGCGCGCGCGGCGAAGCGGTCCCCCTGGGTGGCGGTGAGGGCCGCGACCGCCGCGACCTCCGGCGGCATGCGATCGGCCGCGAGGCCGGGCAGCACCGCCGCGAGGAAGCGCGCGAACGTCACGTCGTCGAGCCCCCATGCGATGCCGGGCATGTGCAGCCAGCCATCATGGGGCATGAGCAGGGCAATGCCGTCAACCGTCGGCGCCTCCGCGAGGCGGCCCGCCAGCTCGCGCACGATCGACTCGACCACCTGCTGCACCCGGGGATCGAGGACGTTGTAGTGGGGCCTGCCCCCGTCGGAGCGGAGGGGACGGCCGTCGCGCCCCACGCACAGGAGCCCGGTGGGCTCGGCTCCGCCACGCGCGATCGTCGTCTCGAGGTCGGGCAGCGGTGCGTCGAACGACACGGCGGGCACGACCCGCTGCCCTTCGCGACCGTACACACGGCAGAGCAGTTCCAGCACGTCCTTGGGCGCGGCATCGACTCCGGTATCGGTCACGCGTCCGGGATCCCAGAGGGCCGCCTCACGCGTGTAACGCGAAGGCCACAGGGCCGCTCCGCGCGCGTACACCGTCACGAGTGCCCCGGCAGCCCCGTGGGCGCGCAGCATGTCGGACGAGTGACGAATGGCCGAGTGGTGCGTGCCCCAGTCGGGCAGCGCCGGGCCGCCACCGCGGTGCTGCCGATCCGCGCCGCCGATGCCGGCGTAGTCGGGGTGCGGGAGGTAGGCGGGGGGCGCGCGTCCCGCG
>JBJTBO010000128.1:0-6532 GCA_046091445.1 Planctomycetaceae bacterium
CGCGTGGCCGGCAGGGCGGCGCGTCGCCGGAGGGAGTGGCGGATGTCGTCCGCCCGGTATCAGCTGAACGTGCCCTGGGGACTCGGGGACGGTGCCGGGACGCTCTCAGCCGGCGGCAGCGACATCGGGCTCGACATGGGCGCCGACGACGGCGACGAGAAGATCACCTCGCCATCGTTGCAGCAGGGTCCGGCACCCACCGCCGAACCGCACGGGTCGCCGCAGGCCGGGCCGCACGCCGGACCATGGGCCGGTCCGCAGGCCGGCGCCCCGACGGGGGCATACGCCGGGGCGTGCGACATGCCACACGGCTCCGCGCGTCGGCCGCAGGGTGAGCCGAACTCCATGAACGAGGGACGACGGCAGCTCGATCCGCCACCGAAACAACTGCTGCAGCCGGGTGCGGCCGCAAGGCCGAGAACGACCAACGACAGGCACATCAAGCGCGACATCCGTGATTTCTCCGGCGCTGGCGGGCGCGAACGGCCCGGGACGAGGGGAGCGTCGTCGCCGACGACGCCACCAGAAACGTAGCCCACGGTTTCGGGCGCGGCGGTGCAGGACGCCGCTTTTTCATCCCGCGCGCCAGGGCAGACCTGACGGCCTGTAGCGACTGTGCGCAATCGGCGGTCATGGCCACCGTCAACGACACGCGTGCGCCCCTGTCTGCAGCCGCGGTGCGCGCGGGCGCGTGCTAGTTTTTCGAGGGATTCAGCGGCGTCCGTTCCACACGGTCATGGTCTTCGTTTCCAAAACCCGTCTTCGAGTCGTGGCAGCACGTCGTTCAGGTCGCGGTGCGGCGGGCTGGCGGAACGTCCTCCTCATGGCGGTCGTGTTTCTGTGCTCGGGCCTGCTCCGGGCGCGGGAGGTCAGTTGTTCCGAGCTTCTGGCCGTCGGGTCCGGATTGCTCGAGGTGGGAGCGTGCGAGCCGTCGGTCGCGCCTGGTGGCCCCTGCCCCGGGAGCCCGTGCCGCGACGTCTGGGTCGTGAGCACGCGAGGGCTGCCGGATACGTGTCGCCGCCCGGGCTGCGTCAATTTCGGCGTGCAGCGGCTCGACGACAGGGCCTGTCGCTGGGAGCCCGGGACGTTGACCGATCTCTTGTCTGACCCCGCCCGGCCGCTCGTGATTTTCGTCCACGGCAATCGCTATGACGCCGACGCCGCCCGCGAGCAGGGCCTGCGGCTCGCCGCCCGCCTCGGCCGCTACGTGGGCACACCCGAGGGCGCGACCGAGGGCGACGTCGCCGGTGGCTCGCCGCGGACGGTGGTCTTTTCGTGGCCGAGCGACCAGCAGGGCATCCTGGTGCGGGACAGCCGCCGGAAGTACGACCGCGCGTTCAGCGATGGACTCTATCTCTCGTGGCTGCTCGGGCAGATCGATCCGGAGCGGCCGTTGGCGCTCGTCGGCTACAGCTTTGGCGGCCTCGTGACGCTCGAGGCGCTCGCCGATCGCATGGAAGCGGATGCGGGAGCCTGGGCGGATCGCCCCGGCCGCACCCACCTCGCGCTCGTCACGCCGGCGGTGCGGAGCGACGGACTCCTGCCGGGGGGGCCGTATCGAGCGGCGGTCGAAGGCGTCGACCGATTGACGCTTCTTTTCAACTCGCGCGATCGGGCGCTGCGGTTCTTCCGCTTCGTCGATCCGGCGGTCGGGGCCGATGCGCTGGGGTTCGTCGGAATGTCCGCCAGCCGGCTGCCGGCGGGGGTGGAGTATGCGGCGGTCGATGCCGCTCCGGTCGTCGGCCGTGAGCACAGCTTCCCGCAGACTCTCGAGTCGCGCCCGCACGCGAGCCGCATCGTCGGCAGCCTCCTCGGCGGCCTCGACGACTGAAGCCCGGACGGCGCCCGCGCCGGATCAGCCATCGCTCACATGAGGGGATGCCAGCGGAATTCGACATTTTTTCGCAACCCATGCCTTGTGACACGCTTGACTCCGAAGATAGGATGCCGAGTAGGGGAACACGAATTCAGTTGTTGAGTTCCATCCGGGGGAGAACAGCGATGCGAGCCACACGAGCGGTCTGGCTGGACATGGGGTCACGGAGCGTCGCTTTACCGCGTCTCGGGGATCACGCACGACGCGGCTTCACGCTCGTGGAACTGCTCGTCGTGATCGCGATCATCGCGGTCCTGATCGGCCTTCTCCTGCCGGCCGTGCAGAGCGCCCGCGAGGCGGCACGCCGGTCGCAGTGCGCAGGCAACCTCAAGCAGCAGGGGCTCGCGCTCCAAAATCATCACAGTGCGAAAAAAGCCTTTCCCTCTGGCGGTAGTGGTACCGACATCCTGGCTGGCAACGGCGGCGGCACGCCGGAACAATGGGGCTACTCACAGTGGGTCGCGGTGCTGCCGTTCATGGAACTCAACGACGTCTTCGAGGCCCTCGACCTGCAGGTGGCGAGTGCGAACGTCGGCTGGGACCATGGCCCGAATCGCACCGTCTACCAGAACGCGCGTGTACCGACGATTCTCTGTCCGTCATCGGTGCTGCCCAACACGGGCGGCATCGGCCACAAGTCGCATTACTTCGGGATTGCCGGAGCCACAAGGAATGGCACGTTCACCGATGCCACGGGAGAATCGTCACAGGCATGGGGCGTCGTATCCGGCCGTGGCATGCTCACGAACAGGCGTCGTGACGGCGATCGCTCGAGACTTGGCCAGGAGATGGGTTCATGTTCCGACGGCACCTCCAAGACGCTGCTTGTCGGAGAGATCAGCGACTTCATCAGGGATGCAACGGGCGTGCAAAGGCAGGACCGTCGGCCGGCTCGCAACTGGGGCTGGCACATGGGCGGCCTCACCAACTGGGGCAACTGGGCGCCGCATTCGGCGAACGTGACCGTGCGATATCCGCCGAACGCCCAAGTGCTCGGTCAGGCGGGCGTGACGGACTGGGGGGCGTGGGCGGATGCATCACCTGCAAACTGTCCGCTGGCGTCGCCGCACCCGGGCGGCGTGCAGGTGCTCATGACCGACGGGGCGACGCGGTTTCTTCAAAACAGTATCGACATGAACGTCCTCACGCTCATGTCGATTCGAGACGACAACCAGGCCTTCACGGAGCAGTAGGATTCGCATGGCACGTTCGCTCGTTCAGCACGCCGGCCTGCTCCTGGCGGTGATCGCCACAGTCGTCGGTTGTGGCAAGGCGGCTGATGGCTTCTCCGGACAGCGCGGGAAGGTGAGCGGGAAGGCGACGCTCGCGGGTGAGCCCCTGCCTGCCGGCTGCCAGGTGCTCTTCATGGCGACGAAGGGCGGATTCACCGCGTCGGGACCCGTGGGCCCCGATGGCGCGTTTGCGCTCGAGTATCAGGTGCCGCAAGGTCTGCCGGTCGGAGACTACGTCGTGCAGATCTCGCCGCCCGCGGAAGGCTCGAGCGCCGCTCCGGTCGATCCTGCCGCGATGGCCCAAAAGATGACGCTGCAAGCGAACGCCAAGCCCGCCAGTACTTTGCCGTTTCCTGACCGCTACGCTTCGACCTCGACGAGCGGCCTGGCATTCACGGTGCAGCCGGGCGTAAATACGTTCGAGCTGAGCCTGAAGAAATAGGCGACGCTTCCCAACGCGACCGCACGCATCCCATTCGGTTGTCGGGTGCGGTCGTCAGGTGCGGGTGTTGGGCGATGTCGAGTCGGACTATTCGCTCAGCGCCACCAGCTCGGCGCGGTGGGCTTCCAGCCCGACGGCCACTTCGGGGAAAAGTCCCAGGTCCAGTTGCGGGCCTCACGGGGCGGCGCTGGAGACTCGGGGGCTGACGTCGGGGTGGGCAACGGGATCGTCTCCTCGATCGCCGGCAGCGTGAGCGTCGGGCCACTGTCGGACGGGAAGGAATCCAGCGGGAAGGCGCGTGTCGGGAAGGCGGTCACCGGCTGGGGCTTGGGGCTCGGGATCGGCTCGGCCTGCGGCCCGGGGGCGGCCTGTTTCGGCTCCGGCTGCGGCACCTCGTCGCTCATGCCATCAGCGGGGGCGCCGTCCGCCGAGAGCGGCCTGTCGGAGATGATCACCGAGGTGCCCGGCATGTCGACCGACGGCTGGCACCCGCAGGGGGCACCGATGAACGGGAAGCCGTTGCCATTGGCCTCGGGGTCGTCTGCGAGCTCGCGGCGATCCTCCGGCGGCATCTCGCGACCGTCACGGAACGACCGGCCGCCCTGGCACGGTCTGCCGCCGCCGCAGCAGGCGCTGCACGCGATGAGCGCCTGCTCGGCGGCCGTGCGCACGCGGCTGCTCGACTCGAGGAAGCAGCCCTTCTCGTCGCGGCCGTAGGCGAGTTCCTGGAGCTTCGCCCGGAGCTCCGGCGTGCAGCAGGAATTGCGGCCCTTGCTCGGCGGGCAGTCCTTCTTGCAGGGATCCTCGCACTCGCGGCCGAACGTCATGAGATCCTTGAGCTTGTCGTGCTCCTTCGGCGGCGCCTTGCCGCAGAGCCGGTCGCAGGCGTCGTGCATCGCCTTGTCCACCTTCTGCTTCCACATTGAGAAGGCCTCGTGGCAGCCCATCGCCTTCCGGGCGGCCTTCTTCTGCTCGTTCGACATGCACTCGCCGGCGCTCTGGAGGACGGCCTTCACCGCCTCGTAGCGCACCGGCTCGTCGGGATCGCTCATGCCCGCGAGGATCGCCTCGGCCACCTCCGGTCGCTCCGGGCTGCAGCCGAGATTGCCGAGGTACTGGAGCGCCTTCTTCTTCTTGCAGATGTCGTGCTTGGCCGCCTTGAGCTTGGCGGCGGCCGCGATCGCGGGGTTCGACGACTGCTGGGCGGAGCCGATGCCGAGGAAGCTCCAGATCGTGGACGACTGCGCCGCCGCCTCGCCGGCCCACGCGCACGCGAGGATGACGACGAACGACCGGCACAGATGCCCGACCCGCGTGGCCATGAAGTGCGCGCCCCCGGCGGCGCGACGATGTCGCGTCCGCTCTTCCCGACCCCGATCGAACGTCCCGCTCGACCAACCCCGTGGGAAGGATCGGCTGGCCGGCTTTCCCGGCTGGCGAACCTGGGCGAAATGGAGGGTCGCGCCGTGCGTGCCGGTTGTCGGGCGGGCGGGGCTCGCCGGCGGCCGCGACGATGGTCGTCAGCCGGCGTCCACGATCACGTCGGGCGTGGTGATCGAGATCTGTCCCCCGAAGGCACACATGCACGTGCTCGACGCATCGAGCGCCGGCATGCCGCGGAGGAGCACCGTGGCAACCCCCGGCGTCCAGGGCGTCGTCACCGGCACGCAGGGCATCGGCGTGAGCACGCCCAGTGCGGCGGCCGTCGCGGCGGCCACGGTCGGATTGGCCGGGGAGCGGCACATGCCGAACGTCGGAATGGTCACCATCGGGGCGCAATCCATGATGTTCGCGCCGGGCGGCGTGGCCGCGGTCACCGTCGGCACGACGACGACGAGGCTCGCGGGCGCCGCGCCCATCGAGCACTGGAGCATCGAGCCGGAGTTGACGAGTTTTCCCGGCATGGCTGGTCTCCGCTGGCCCCGATTTCGTTTCTTGAGTCGTCACCGCGCGACGACAGTCTACCGCGAGAGTCTCCGGTCGACGCCGAGGGTTGCGGGCGCCGATCGCCGCGGATAGAACGATTTGCGTCGTCGGAAGGCCCCCCGAGTCGCGACGCGACGACCCCCGGTTTCCGCGGTTTTGTTTTCATGGCCGCGCCCCTCTCCACCGCTGCGTCGATCGTGCGGGGCATCACGGTCTCCACGCCGCTCGGCGACCGCGCCTTCTCGCTGCGGGCGTTTCGCTATCGTGAGACGATCGGCCAGCCGTTCGAGGGCGTGATCGACGTCGTCGGGTCCGACCGCGAGATCGATCTCGACGCGTTGCTCGGCAAGGCGGTGACCGTGAACGTGCCGCTGCCGGCGGGTGGCACGCGGCACTTCTCGGGCCTCTGCCTCGAGGCGCGGCAGACGGGGAGGCTCGGCGACGGCTTCGGATACCGGCTTGTCATCGTGCCCTGGCTGCGGCTGCTCGAACTGGCGTCCGACTGCCGTATCTTTCAGCAGAAGACCGCCAAGGACATCCTCACGCAGGTCTTCGGCGACCTGGGCTTCACCGACTACAAGGTCTCGGGCGTCATCGGCAGCCTGCCGCAGCTCGAATTCTGCGTGCAGTACGACGAGACGCATCTCAACTTCGTGCAGCGGCTCTCGCAGCGGTTCGGCATCGGCTACCACACGGAGCACGCCGCCGGTGCGCATACGGTGGTCTTCACCGACTCGCACTCGTCGCACAAGCCATTCCCCGGCTACGACAAAGTCCGCTACGCGGCAAGTGCCGCCGAGGCCGCGGGGGCGGAGCACGTGTTTCAGTGGGAGGCGGGCCGCCGGATGACGACCGGGAAGGTCGCCCTCAAGGATTACGATTTCACGAATCCGACCTCGCAGCTCGACGCCACGGACTCGGCGGGGCACGGCTACCCGCACGGCGACCTCGAGCGGTTCGAATACCCCGGCGCATTCGCCATAAAGTCCGACGGAACGACTCTTGCCAAAATCCGCCTCGGTGAGCAGGCCTGCGGTGGCAGGTTTTTCACCGGCG
>JBJTBO010000129.1:0-4458 GCA_046091445.1 Planctomycetaceae bacterium
ACCGGCGAAATTCCTCCATCCTGCCGCCCGGCCATGCCGATCGTGACGGTATGAACGATTCCCGCGATCGCCACGTCGCCTGTCGCGCCGAAGGTTCGGGCCGCCGCCGCGCCCGGGTCGGTCGAGTCGCCGCGGCCTGCATCGGCGCGGCCTGCATCGGCGCTGCGTTCGGCCTCTGCGCGACGACGACATCCGCGGAGGGGCCGCTCGAGGCGGCGAATCTGCCACCTCTGGTGCGGAGCAAGCAGCTCCACTTCACGATTCCCTTTCAGGCGCCCGCACCCCGGGAACGGGATGGAGATGCCGTCCCGCACCGCGTGCTCCTCCAGGTCTCGCGCGATCTCGGCGGCACCTGGGAAACGGCCGGTGAGGCCGCGCCGCAGGCCGGTGCGGTGGCGTACCGCGCGCCGGGCGACGGCGAGTACTGGTTTCGGCTGCGCGCCGTCGACCGGCAGGGCCGGACGCGGGGCGGTCCCGGACCCGACATGCGGGTTCTCGTGGACGTCGCCGGGCCGCGGCTCACCGCGCGGGTCTGGAAGGGCGCCGACGGCGAGATCGTCTGCCGCTACGCGGCCGCTGACGACTCGATCGATCTCAAGTCACTCGTCTTCGAGTACCGTGCCTCGGGTGACCCGGGATGGAAGACCGTCGCGGCCGAGGGCATTCTCGCGCGACAGACCCCGGCACACATGGTGGGCGAGGAGATCTGGTGGGCCGGTGAGAAGGTGGATGCGCTGAGCGTGCGGATCGCCGTGGCTGACGAGGCCGGCAACAAGACCGTCCGACAGTTCGCGCTCGAGCCGACGGATCCACAGATCGAACAGGCTGCGATGGCCGCCGAAATCGGGGTGCCACCGCTTCCCGGCGCACCGCCGTCCGACCCCATCGCGCCCGCGATCGGCCAGACCCTGCGGGTACCGCCGCCGCCGGCGTCCGCTCCGAGCGGGGCGGGAACGACGGGCCCCTGGCCTGCCGAGCAGGCCGCGGCCTGGGCCGGTGGACAGCCCGCGCGGCGGGGCGGTGACGCGGACACGACGGATCGCGACGCGCCCCGCAGCGTGCTCGTCGCAAGCGCGCGGGAGAGCCGCGGAGCCGGTCCGGCCGCCTCCACGACGGGGGCGCCGACCGAGGCCGCCACCGCGTCGGACGTCGAGCGGCCGCTCGAGTATCGCGGCCGTCCGCTCCTCCTGAGCCGATCGCGTCGGTTCGCCTGGGCTTACGAGGTGCCACGGCTGCCCGCCGACGATCGCGCGGTCAGCCCCGTCCTGTGGAGCACGTCCGACGGAGGCGCGACATGGGCACGGGTGCCGACCACCGAGATCGGCCCCGGCTCACTCGAGGTCACGCTGCCCGGTCCGGGCCTGTATGGCTTCCGTCTCGATCTGGTCGCCGATGCGAGCGGGGCGCCGCCGCGGCAGGGCGACGGTCCCGAGACCTGGGTCGGCATCGACGAGGAAGCGCCTCAGGTCGAACTGATCGGGACGGAGCGGATCGAAGGCGACGAGCAGGGAATCGTCATCCGCTACGGCTCCCACGACGCGCTCCTCGCGCCGCGCTCGACACGCCTGCTCTTCTCCCCGCATGCCGAAGGGCCGTGGGCGACGATCGTGGCCGAGGCCGAGAACCAGGGTGCGTTCACCTGGCGGCCGGAGCGCGGCGTGCCGCCGCGTGTCTACCTGCGGGTGGAGGTGGCCGACGCCGCGGGCAACGTCGGGTCTGCGACGAGCGAGGAGGCGGTGGCCGTGGCCCAGTCGCGGTTCACGGGCCGACTCGGCGATCTCAAGCCGCTCCCCGCAGCCACCGCGCCCTGACCCGTTCGCGGAGGCGGTGACCGCGCCGTCCCGTCGGCCGAGCGAGTGGGCCGGACGGTGGCCCGCATCCAGGAGCGCCCGATCCGGCGTACAACAGGGTGCATGGCCCGCCCCGCGACCGCCGTCACGACCACCGCCCTGCCCCTCGGAGATCCCGTCCGCGGCAAGGTGCGCGACTGCTATCGGCATCCCGGAAGTCGGTGGGGCGATGCGCTCGTCATCGTCAGCACGGACCGGATCAGCGCCTTCGACTGGGTGCTGCCGTCGCCCATCCCGGACAAGGGCCGTGTGCTGACGGCGATCTCGGCGTGCTGGTTCGACCTCCTCGCCTCCGGACCCGACCCGATCGCGCATCACCTGCTCACGACCGACGTCGACGCGATGGATCTGCCGGCCGGCATCGATCGCGGGCCGCTGCGTGGTCGGACGATGCTCGTGCGCCGGGCGGATGTCATCCCCTTCGAGTGTGTCGTGCGGGGCTGGCTCGCGGGGTCCGGCCTCGCCGAGTACCGGCGCGACGGGACGATCTGCGGCATCCAGCTACCCGGAGGCCTCGCGCCCGGGGACCCCAACCCGGAGCCGATCTTCACGCCCGCCACGAAGGCCGCCAGCGGGCACGATGAGAACGTCTCGTTCGAGACCATGGTCGCCGCGCTCGGCGCGCCGCTCGCCGAGCGGCTGCGGACGCGCAGCCTCGACGTCTACCGCCGCGCCGCGGCGCACGCGCTGGATCGTGGCATCGTGATCGCCGACACGAAGTTCGAATGGGGCCACGGCGGCGGTGGCGCGCTGCTGCTGGTGGACGAGGTGCTCTCGCCGGACAGTTCCCGGTTCTGGCCGGCGGCGGCCGCCGGCGCGGGCCGCGTGCCCGAGTCGTTCGACAAACAGTCCGTCCGCGATTGGCTCGAGGGAACGGGTTGGGACAAGGCGAGCCCGCCACCGCCCCTGCCGGACGACGTCGTCACCCGCACCCGCGACACGTATCTGCAGATCTGTCGGACGCTCACTGGCGGGCCACCCGAAGGAGTCGCCTGAGCCGCCGGATTCGGGCAAAAACCACCCGGTTCAGCCGGCAGATGCCCTAGGGACTCCCCGGCGCGCGAACTAGAATCCGGTTGATTGCCGAAGGGCGCGTCGCCCCGCGGCCTCCGGTCATTCCTCGCGTGCGTCACCCCGCCATGCTGCGCTACTGGACGGCCGGCGAGTCCCACGGCCCGGCCCTCGTCGCGCTGGTCGACGGCTTTCCGGCCGGCGTGACGGTCGATACGGCCGTCATCGACGCGGAATTGCGAAGGAGGCAGGGAGGGCACGGCCGGGGTGGGCGCCAGCGGATCGAAACCGACGCGGACACGATCCTCTCCGGCCTGTGGCACGGCGTCACGCTCGGCAGTCCCCTCGCGCTCGAGGTGATCAACCGCGATGCGAAGCTCGAGCGGCTCGAGGAGGTGGAGCGCCCGCGGCCCGGCCACGCCGATCTGGTCGGTGCGGTGAAGCATCTCGGCGGCGTGCGCGCGGTGCTCGAGCGGGCCAGTGCCCGGGAGACCGCCGCACGGGTGGCGGCCGGAGCGCTCGCGCGACAGCTCCTCGCGATCTTCGGAATCGAGGTGGTGGGCTGGGTGACGGAGCTCGGGGGCATCGTCCTCGGCGACCGCGCGGGGACGCCGGCGGAGCGGCGGGGCGTGCGGGACGCGAGCGCCGTCTACTCGCTCCATCCCGAACGCGATGCCGAGGTGACGGACCTCATCGACCGTGTCGGCAAGGAGGGGGACACGCTCGGCGGGGTCGTCGAGGTGCAGGTCGAGGGCCTGCCGATCGGTCTCGGCACCCATGCCCAGTGGGACCGCAAGCTCGACGGCCGCCTCGCGCAGGCGGTGATGGCCGTCCAGGCGATCAAGGGCGTGGAGATCGGACTGGGCTTCGAGGCGGCACGGCGCCGCGGCTCGCAGGTGCACGATCCGATCGGCTTCGATGCGGGCACCCGCGACGGGCCGCGGCTCGGGTTCACGCGTCCGACGAACCATGCAGGCGGCCTCGAGGCCGGGATGACCAACGGGCAGCCGCTCGTCGTGCGGGCCGCGATGAAGCCGATCAGCACGCTCCGCAAGCCGCTCGCATCGGTGAATCTGCGCACGAAGGAGCCGGAGGAGGCGGCGTACGAGCGCAGCGACGTCTGCGCCGTCAGTGCCGCGAGCGTGATCGTCGAGAATGTCGTCGCCTTCGAGGTCGCGGCCGCGTTGGTCGACAAGTTCGGCGGCGACAGCGTGACGGAGATGCGGTCGCGGTGGTCCACCTACCACGACCTCGCCAGGAGCCTCTGAGCCGGCCGCGAATCGTGGTCCGGGGTCGCCCGCGGGCCCTCCAGCGATCGCCCGAGGGAACACGGATGTTCATCCCCCGCTCCATGGCCCGGCTGCGGCTCGCCCGCGTCGTGTTTCTCGCCCTGGCGATCGTTCCGACCGCGGTGATCGGCGGCTGGGCGGCCTATCTCCGGTCCGGCTGGCACCGGCATGGCGTGCAGACCGCATGGCAGCGCGCGCTCGGTCTTCCGGTCGACATCGGCACGGTGGAGCACCCGCGGCCCGGAGTGCAGCGTCTCGGCGACTGCACGATCGCTGGCGCGGACGGCCGTGCCCGGCTGACGCTGCCG
>JBJTBO010000130.1:0-4337 GCA_046091445.1 Planctomycetaceae bacterium
ACAGGCCACTGCCCGAGAGACCCTGACTCCGAGGAGCTCGGTCTGTTCGCCCTTTCTCCCGGGTTCGCACGCCAGAAGGCGTACGCCACATCGGCAGCGTGCGAATGCGGCTCTGCGTACCGGAAGACAGGCCACTCCCCGAGAGACCCTGACTCCGAGGAGCTCGGTCTGTTCGCCCTTCCTCCCGGGGTCGCACGCCAGAAGGCGCACGCCACATCGGCAGCGTGCGAAAGGGACAGGCACCGTTTGCGGTCACGTGCTGTGGAACTGCTGCGTCGGCGAACGCCAACGAAGCCAGTCCCTGGGTGGAAGCGCCACGTCGTCGCTCCACCTACGCAGGACCTGCTCCAGCGCAGCGTCGGCTCTGGGGCGGCTCATCCGGCTCGGCTATTCAGGGCGGCGTGGGCGCTCGGGGCGTGGCCCGCCCTCACTGAATCCCGGGCCGCCCTCGGGGCCGGGACCGGCGCCGGGCCGCGGGCCAGGCCGTGGACCACGACCGGGCATGCCGCCCTGCAGGCGCTGCATGAACTCGCCGGCGAATTTCTCGAGCTCCGTGCGGTCGAGCTTGCCGTCGCCATCAGCATCGAACGTCATGGCACGCTCGACGAACCGCTCGGGTGAAGGGCCACCTTCCGGAGGCGGCCTGCGCTCGCCCGGGGAGGCACCGTCTCGGGGTGGCGGACCTTCTCGCGGCGGACCTTCTCGCGGCGGACCGTCACGCGGCGGACCGTCACGCGGTGGACCGTCACGCGGTGGACCGCCCTCTTCGCCGGGCCGGGGTGGTGGACCACGGAATTCACCCTCGCGGGGCGGCGGTCCGCGGAACTCACCGTCACGCGGCGGTGGTCCCCGGAAGCCGCCTTCTCCACGCGGCATCGGCGGCGTCGGCGGGCGAAACTCGTCGTGATCGATCCGGCCGTCGCTGTTCCGGTCGGCCTTCGCGAGATTCGCCGACGCGTTCTTGATCTCTTCGGCATCGAGTTCGTGATCGCCGTTCACGTCGAGGGCCGCGCGGATGGCATCGCCGCGACCGGGTGGCGGTGGTGGCGGGCCATCCCGGCCCTCGGGCGGCTGCGCATGCGCGAGCATCCAGCCGACGCAGGCGACCGCCACGAGCGTGGCGGCGATCAGGGAGCGGGAGCGGTCGTGGCGTGTCATTCCAGAATCCTCAGGACGTCGTTCTTCTTGATTGCCCGCGTGCGCGGACCGGTTTCAAACTCCACGTGACAGTCTAGCAGCATACCGAGCGCGGCATCGGCGGGCACATCGATCGTCGCGGTGACGGTGTTGCCTTCGCGCTCGATCGCCACGGCCTCGTAGGGGCCGAACTGCACCCACGACGGCTGGTCCACCGGAATCGGGCCGCGGGTCGCGCGACGTGGATCGATGACGAGCGTGATCTCCCGCCGGCCGCCGCGGGCGACATGCCCCGGCCGCACCTCGGCGATCACAGCCTCCATCCGACTCTCCCCCTCGGCGTTGTCCTCGATCGCCCCGGTGCCCATGCGACGGAGGCCGCGATTGTTCGCGGGCTCCGGCACTCCGCGATACCCGCCGATCACGTAGGGGAATCGGCCCGGGGTCACGTGGTAGTGATATCCCCGCGTCGCATCCTCGTGGCCATTGCAGACGTCGAGCGCCACCGCACCGGTCAGATCACGGGCCATCACGCCCTGTGACTCGTATGGCCCGTGAATCGGAAACCCGTCGAAGGCGAATCCGATCACCGGGGAGTGCCCCGTGCCATCGTCGGCGAACGGGCTTTTCACACAGGTCGGGTACTTGTGGTAGTGGTACACGCCGGTTTCCTGCGGATGGCCGCAGCAGCTGTCGAGCCACACCTCGGAGTAGCCCTCGACCGCGTTCATCCCGCCCTGCTCGAACGGGTTGAAGAACACCACGCCGTTGAGCGCCACGCCGATCGGCCCCATCGGCAGCCGCGTGATCGCGTCGGCCTTCCGGGGCTCGAGCGGCAGTCGGAACGTGAACTGCTGCACGCGGATCGTGTTCGGGTTGCCGCTGTTGGGAAACGTGGCGGTCGGATGATTGGGCCACCCCTGGCTCTCGATCACGAGAAACCCGGGCTCGTGCCGCAGCCGCACCTCGTCCGTGCCGTCCTTGTTGGAATCGCTCTGGTGGTACGAGAAGAGATCGACCGACCGCGGACCGTCACGAAACAGGTACCGCGGCTTCGTGTGGCCCGGCTCGAGCAGCCACCGCCCACCGAGCATCTCGGGCTCGGAAGCGATCGCCGCCCCGGCACACCCGGCCCACGCGACGGTCATCCACGCGACGATTCGCATCGAGATCCTCTCCTCGGCTCTTGAACGGGGCGCCCACGAAAAGGTTCCGTTTCAACGGCCACGGAGCCCGCCGTCGAGGTGCCCTGCAGGCCGGCGGCAGGACGCTTCGTCAGGCGGTATCATCCTGCAGGGCGCGGTCGGCGGACGGGTGGCCGCGGGACCGCGCATCAGGCGGACCGAACGACTCCCTCTCCAAGAGGTCAGACCATGACGAGCCTCATCACGTCCTTCCGGATGACGTCCTACCGGATGACGTCCTTCCGGCCCGGCATTCTCTTCCTGCACGGTGCCCTCGCCGTACTGCTCGCGTCGGCCACGCCCGCCGGGGCTGCCGACCTCGCCGTCGGTTCGCCCGCACCCGTCTTCTCCGCGCTCGACGATACCGGCGCCACCTGGAAATCCTCCGACCATGTCGGCAAGGGCATCCTCGTCGTCTACTTCTACCCCGCCGACATGACCGGAGTCTGCACGAATCAGTCGTGCGGCTTCCGCGACGACATGAAGAAGCTGCGCGAGAAGGGCGTGACGGTCGTCGGCGTGAGCGGCGACTCGGTCCGCAACCATCAGCTCTTCAAGAAGGCCCACAATCTCGACTTCACACTCCTCGCGGACACGGAGGGCAAGGTCGCCGAGGCATTCGGCGTGCCCGTCACCCTCGGCGAGAAGATCGTCTCGGCCGAGATCGACGGCAAGACCGAGCAGCTCGTTCGCAACGTGACGACGAAGCGCTGGTCGTTCGTGATCGACACCGACGGCAAGATCGCGATGAAGAACACCGAGGTGGACGCCGCCAAGGACAGCCAGGCGGTCCTCGCGTTGCTCGCCTCGCGGATCGCCCCCACCGCCGCGAACGTCACCTACGGGCCGCTCGAGCGGCAGGTGCTCGACTTCTGGCAGGCGAAGTCCGACTCGCCCACGCCGGTGGTGATCTGCATCCATGGCGGCGGCTGGAATGGCGGCGACAAGGGCAGTTATGCGAAGGGCGTCAAGGGGTTGCTCGACGCGGGCATCTCGGTCGTGGCGATCAACTACCGGCTCATGCGGCAGGCCAACGAGCAGAAGGTCATGCCGCCGGTCAAGGCGCCGCTCGAGGATGCGGCGCGGGCGGTGCAGTTCGTCCGGTCGAAGGCGGCGGAGTGGAACATCGATCCCGATCGCATCGGGGCGACCGGCGGCTCGGCAGGCGGCTGCTCGTCGCTCTGGCTCGCCTTCCACGACGACATGGCCGATCCCTCGAGCAGCGACCCGGTCGCCCGCCAGTCCACCCGGCTCACGTGCGCCGCCGTCAACGGCGCGCAGGTGTCGCTCGATCCCAGGGAACTCCGCGAGTGGATGCCCAATTACACCTACGGCGCCCACGCCTTCGGACTGCCCGACCTCGAGACGGTGGAGAAGGAGCGCGGCCGGATCGCCAGCTGGATGGCGGAGTATTCACCGATCAACCACGTCTCGAAGGACGATCCGCCGATCGGCCTCTACTACGGCGGCGTGGTCGGAGCCAAGAAGGGCGAGGTGCACAAGGACCCCACGCACTCGCCGATGCTCGGCCTGCTGCTCATGGAGCGGCTCGGCAAGGAGGGCGTCGAAGGACAGTTCCATTCGAGCACGACGCCGAACGAAACCTACCCGAACGCGAACGCCTTCCTGATCGAGAAGCTGAAGAAGTGACGCGTCGCCGAGCCCTGTCGCGTGCCCGTCAGCCGATCTCCGGCACAGGTTCGGCCGGAAATGCGTCCCGCCAGATCTCTCGATAGTCGGCGACGAGTCCGTGGCGCGTGATTTCCCGATGCCACCGCCGGAAGTCGATCTCGTCTCGATTCTCCCGGAGCACCATAGCCGCATCGGCCCGATCGATGATGCGGCCCGCCTGGAGCTTGATCACCACAAGGTCGTCCGGCCGCACGACACGCACATCGCCGTCAGGGCCATCCCGCCGATCACGGCCATCGGCACATCAACCATCCCCAGCGCATCCCACCCGGCGCGGAGCGTGGCGACGACGCCCTCACTCGGCATGGGATTGCTCTGCGGATC
>JBJTBO010000131.1:0-6811 GCA_046091445.1 Planctomycetaceae bacterium
CTGCGGCACGTGCTGCGACGCATCGACCAGCTCGACGAGCGGGCCGCGACGATCATCCGGCTGCGGTTCGGCATCGGCGGCGGCGAGCCGCTGACGCGCACGGAGAGCGGCGGCGTGCTGGGGCTCACCCGCGAGCGCGTCCGGCAGATCGAGAGCGAGACGCTCGCGTCGCTGGCGCTCGAGATCGACGGGGTGCGGACGGCCAGCGTGACCCTGCGTCGGGGTGCGTGACGCCCGCGCCCGTCGGGCCATGACGACGCCCACCGCCCCGGCCGGCCGTCGCCGGGGCGCTCGGCCGGTGGGAAGCATGACGGCACCACGCCCGTTGGAGCTGCTCGAACCGATGGATCTCGCCCGTCACATCCGCGCTGTGCCCGACTTTCCCAAGCCGGGCATCCTCTTTCGCGACACCACACCGCTCCTCGCCGATCCCGCCGCGCTCACCGACGCGATCGACCGGCTCGTCGAGCCCTGGCGGAACGAGCGGCTCGATGCCGTGGCCGCCATCGAGGCTCGCGGGTTCCTCTTCGCGGCACCCGTCGCGCTGGAGCTCGGCGTCGGGGTCATCCCGGTGCGCAAGCCGGGGAAGCTGCCGGCCGCCACCATCGCCCACGAGTACGAGCTCGAATACGGGCGGGACAGGCTGGAGATGCATGCCGGCGTGCTGCCACGCTCGTCCCGCGTGCTCGTGATCGACGACGTGCTCGCCACGGGCGGCACGGCGGCGGCGTGCATGCGACTGGTCGAGACGGCCGGAGGCACGGTCGTGGGGGCGTCGTTCCTCGTCGAGATCGCGCCGCTCGGCGGACGGGAGCGGCTCGCGCCGCATCGCGTGGAGAGCGTCCTCGTCTACTGACGTCCGCCCGGGCCGGTCGTGCGGCCGGCCGGCGGGTCGGAGGGCCGCCCGCGCGGCGTCCGGGAGAGCACGTCGATCGGCACGAAGCCGTCATCGGCGGGCCTGCACGACGGTGTCACGAGCCGACGGGCGAGCGTGCGCACGAGCCAGCCGGCGGCCAGGACCGCGATCGCGAGGGCGAGCAGATCCTGCATCCCGCTTCCCCCGTTCCCGCTCACCAGCCGAGGGCGGTGCCGAGTCGATAGATGGCGCACGCGGCGAACCAGGCCAGGGCGGTCATCGTGACGAAGACGGCCACCGGCCAGAGCCACGACCCGGTCTCGCGTCCGATGACGACGAGCGTGCTCGCGCACTGCGCGCACAGCGCGAAGAAGACCATCATCGACAGCGCCACGGGCAGTGTGAACACGGGGCGGTCGGTGCCGTCCCATGTGGCGGCACGCAGCCGGCGGACGAGCGCGGAGCCGCCCTCGTCGTCACCCGGATCGACGTCCCCGAGGTTGTAGATCACCGCGAGGGTGCCGAGCACCACCTCGCGGGCCGGGAAGCTCGCGATCGCCGCGCAGCCGATCCGCCAGTCCCATCCCAGCGGTCGTACGACCGGCTCGACCCAGCGTCCCGCCCGACCCAGCACGCTCTGCCGCAGCGACGCGCCGCGCACCTCGGCCTCGGTGAGGCCGGCACCGCCGTCCGGCAGGACCGGCGCCGGATAGCTGCCGAGCGCCCAGACCACGATGCTCATCGCGAGGATCAGCGTGCCGGCGTTGGCGACGAAGGACCAGGAAGCCTCCCTGACCCGCTCGAGGACGACCGCGGCGCGCGGCCAGCGCCAGGGGGGCAGCTCCATGACGAACGGCTGCGGCGGTCCACGGAACAGCGTGCGGGAGAGCACCGCCGCGACGAGCGCCGCGACGGCCACTCCGAGCGCGTAGAGCGCGGCGAGGACGACGGCCGGCAGCCGCAGCCACGGGAGTCCCACGGCCACGTCGGGCACGAACGCCCCGCACAGGAGCAGATAGACCGGGAGGCGGGCGGAGCAGCTCATGAAGGGCGCCACGAGGATCGTCAGCAGGCGGTCACGACGATTCTCGATCGTGCGGGTCGCCATGATGCCGGGGATGGCGCAGGCGAAGCTCGAGAGCAGCGGCACGAACGACTTGCCGCTGAGTCCCACCCCCACGAGCAGTCGATCCATGAGGAAGGCCGCCCGGGCGAGATAGCCACAGCCCTCGAGCACCGCGATGAAGAGAAACAACAGCGCGATCTGGGGCAGGAAGACCAGCACGCCCCCGACACCGGCGAGCACACCGTCGACGACGAGCGACCGGACGGCCCCGGGGGGCAGCAGGGCGGCGACGCGGTCGGCGATGCCGTCGATGAGAGCCGCGATGAGATCCATCAGGGGTGTCGCGACCCAGAAGATCGACGCGAAGAGCGACAGCATCGTGAGGGTGAAGACGACGGTGCCCCAGAGGCGGTGGGTCAGCACGGCATCGATCACGGCGCCGGTGCGGCGCGCGCCCGGGACGCCGTGCCGCACCACTCCTGTGAGCACCTCGTCGATCCACGCATAGCGGGCGATCGCCTGGCGGGCCTCGGCGGGACGTGCCGGATCGACCGTCGCCAGATGACCGCCGAGATCGGGAGCCGCGGGGGGCGGGCCGCCGGACGCGGCAAGGATCGCATCCTTCAGTGCCGCGATGCCCGTGCCTCGGGGCGCGACCACGGGCACGATCGGGCAGCCGAGCCGGCGGGCGAGGGTCGCCGTGTCGATCTCGATGCCCCGCGCCAGAGCCTCGTCGACGAGCGTGAGCGCCACGACGACGGGACGGCCGGCCTCGAGCACCTGGCTCGTGAGGTAGAGGTTCCGCTCGAGGTTCGTCGCGTCCACCACGGCCACCACGCACTCGGGCGCCGGTGCGTCGGCGATGCGACCGGCGAGCACGTCCACGACGACCTGCTCATCGGGGCCGCGGGCGGCCAGGCTGTAGGTGCCCGGCAGATCCACGAGGTCGATCGCGGTGCCCTGGTGCGTCAGCCGGCCGATCTTCCTTTCGACGGTGACCCCGGGATAGTTCGCGATCCGCGTCGGGATGCCGGCGAGCGCCGTGAAGAGCGTGCTCTTGCCGGTGTTTGGATTGCCGAGAAGGGCGACGGTCACGTCGGCGGACCCGCGGCCCGCCGACGCTGCGGCGACGTTCGTGACGGGGGGTGACGACATGGCCGGGCCGGAGCCGGGGGGCGGTTCCGTCGGGCTCGACCGCGACGCGGGCCGCCTCGGACCGGCGGATGGAGAGCCGGTAGCCGCGCACCTCGACCTCGAGCGGATCACCCAGCGGCGCCTGGGCCACGACCCGCACCGACACGCCCGGCGTCAGCCCCATCTCGAGGAGTCGCAGCGAGACCGCGTCCTCCCCGCGCACGTCGTGGACGCGTCCACCGCGGCCGATCCGCGTGGTCGCGAGCGTCGCCGTCGGTCCGGAAGTCGGCCCGACGGGTGGCGCCTGAAATCGAGACTCGGTATCGGATTCATCCGCCATGGTCAGAGTGTAGAACCGCGATCCGGGAGCGGCAACGCCGACAGGCGTGCGGTCGGGTGGCGCACGACGTGACATCCCGTGCGCCGGCGCCGGCCCGATGATCCTCCGCCCCGCACGAGCAGCGATGCCGCGCACGACCGTACCTCCGCCTGCCACACCCGGCCTCTTCGTCACCGGCACCGATACCGATGTCGGCAAGACGGCGGTGGCCGTCGCGATCGCCCGGCGGCTCCACGCGTCCGGTCGGCGTGTCGGCGTCTACAAGCCGGTCTCCAGTGGCGTCATAGAGGGCGCTCCGTCAGATGCCGGGGCGCTCTGGGAGGCCGCCGGAGGGCCCCTCGATCTCGAGGCGGTCTGCCCCCAGTCGTTCAGGGCCGCGATAGCGCCGGCCGCCGCCGCGGCCCGCGAGGGCCGCTCGGTCGACGAGCGCGGGCTGCGGCTGGGCCTCGACCCATGGCGCACGCACGGCGAGGTCGTCATCGTCGAGGGCGCCGGCGGCCTTCTGTCACCGCTCGGTCCCACCACCCTCAACGCCGACCTCGCCGCGGAGTTCGCCATCCCGCTCGTGGTCGTCGACCGGGCGCGGCTCGGCGCGATCGGCCGCACGCTGGCCACGTTCGAGGCGGCGCGGGCACGTGGGCTCGTCGTCGCCGCGATCGTGCTCTCGCACGTCGGGCCTCCCGAGCGCGCGGCGGACGATCCGGTCGGTGACACGCGCATCGCCGAGGACGCCGCCGCCGACCTGACCGCGCGGCTCGGGGATGTCGCGGTCGCCATCCTCGGACATCGTGCCGTCGAGGTGGACCCGCCGATCGACTGGTGGCACGTCGCGACACGGACGCGTGCAGCGGGCGGGACGCGCGTCGGGGACTCAGGCGCGTCCGGCCAGGGCGACCGCGCCGTCTGAACGCGGGGCACCCTCGGCTCCGAGTGACAGCCGGAGCGTCGTCCGCCACGTGCCCGTGTCGTCGGGCGTCACCACCCAGTGGGGCATGACGACCACCGACTGGTGGACGAGTTCGAACCCGCCCTCCGACTGGCTCACCGACTGGATCGGGAAGGTCCACAACCCCGGCATGCCGCCGTCGCTCGCCGGCGAGAAGGCGAACCGCGCGTCGATGCCGAGCCAGCCGTCCACGAGTCCGATGCCGTGGACGGCGTCGAGATCGAGCTGCGTGCCCAGGTCACCGAGCGACGCCCCCGACGCGTCGCGGAACAACCGGCCCTCGGCTCCCGCTGGCAGGCCGGCGAGGTTGAACTCGACCGCGAGGTGCTGACGAAAGCCGCGCGGGAGGCCCTCGAGCTTGTAGGCGATCTCGAGCGTGCGCGATCCGGCCTCGAGCGTCACCGCCTTCGCCATGGTCAGCGGGATGCCCCAGACGTTGCCCGTGCGGGAGAGCAGCACCTGGATCCGGCCCGGATTGCGGCGGATGCTCGCGTCGTAGGCGCCGGCCGCGAAGTCACCGCGCTCCGCCGCGGTGCCCGCCACGACCGCGTCGGCCTCGATGTCCACATCCCAGAAGTGATCGACGAGGCTCTTCCGGCGCGTCGCGTCGTACCGCACCATGCGCTCGAGGCCCGCGTGCTTGAAGGTCGCCGCCTGCGAGGCATCGACGATGCTGCGGGCCGCCCCGGGCCCGGCGAGCACCTGCGCGTGGTATGCCTCCGGTCTCCGATCGAGCGTGGCGAGGAGGTTGTGCCGCTGATCCCGCAGATCGAGCTCGTAGACGATGCCGCCGCGCGACGGGGCGATCCAGCAGTCGATCCCGTCGTTCGTGAGCCGCACCTCCTGTCGGCCGTCGAAGTCGAAGTCGGCGGCCGTGGCCTCGATCCGGGGGCCCGAGCGGCCCTCCGCCCGGTCCGCCTCGACGTCGGCGGTGATGAGCTCCCGGAAGACGGCGTTCCGCAGGTGGGGCAGATAGATGCCGCCGAAGGCGCCGTGCCAATAGGCGCAGTTGCACTGCCCCCGATGGAGCGCCCGCTCGGCCGCCGCGAGGGCCGCCGGCTCGTGCGCGGCGGCCTGACGGAGGCGGTCGAGCCGCGCGCTGACGGCCATCATGCGGGCGTACATCTCGTTGGCCTCGGGGTAGCGCATGCGGAAGTTGCGCCACGTGCCGCCGCGCAGGAAGCGGACAGCGGCGGCGAGCCGTGGCTCGTGCTCGGCGGCCTTCCGCGCCTCGATGCAGGCGAGCTGCGCCTCGGGCGGCAGCACCCATTCGGTCATCTCACGGTAGCTGCATTCCGGCAGCCAGACCGTGCCTGCCGGCGGCGCGCCGCGGACCACCTCGGAGGGCAGGGCCATCTCGATCCAGTCGGCGTTGTCCTCGAGCAGCGTGAAGAAGCGCTGGAGCCAGCCCTCCTCGAAGCACGTGCGGTGGGTCTCCGGCCAGACGCCGAACTTCTCGCCGTCGTCCCCGAACACGGCGAGCGCCCCGGGCCGCCGCGCAGCCATCCAGCGGAGATGGTCGATCGTGGCCTCGGGCGCCGCGAAGGGGATGACATACCGGAGCCGCTCGCTCACCGGGAACACCGCGAGGGTCGCCCCGTCGCCTTCGGTGAGCCAGTGGCGGTCGAGCACGTCGTCGGTGAGGCCGGCCGCCTTGAAGTGCGTGTCGTCGAGGATCGTCCACTCGATGCCGGCCGCGGCGATGTCGCGGGCCATGCCCGGATCCCAGACGCGCTCCGCCACCCACATGCCTGCCACCTTCGTGCCGAGCCGCCGCTCGAGCCATGCCGAGTAGCCGCCGATCTGCGCGATGCGGTCGCGTGCGGGCAGCATCGCGAGGACCGGCTCGTAGAATGCGCCGCCGACGATCTCCACCTGCTTCTCCGCCGCGAGCCCCGCGAGGCGGTCGAGGTACTCGGGATGATGGGCGTCGAGCCACTCCGCGAGCGGCCCGCTCGTGTGGATCGCGACGCGGATCGCCGGATGCCGCTCGAGCAGGTCGAGGAAGGGACGGTAGGCGTCGCGGTAGGCCTGCTCGATGACCTCGTCGAAGTTGCCGACCGGTTGGTGATCGTGGATCACGAAGACGAGGCGAACGGCGGCGGACATCAGGACATCCGGGCGGGGCGGCAGACGGGACGGGCGCGGGTCGGTCTCAGCGGCGCGGGACCGCGAGATGGCTCGCGGGTCTTGGTCGACCCGACGCGATTGTCCGGCTCGACGGCCCACGCGCCAAACCGATGACCCGCGCGCGCGCCTCGGATTTCCCGAGGGCGCGTGACGGACCTGCCGCCTGTGCGGGTCGGCGAAGCCCTGCGGCAGCCGTTCCCGCCCCCGGGCCCACCCGCATGGCGACGCAGGATCGGGTCATCAGGATCGGCTCATGAAGCTCACGCACCGCGCAGCAGGCCTGCCGCCTCGTCCGGCGGGTGCGTGTTGATGTGGCAGGCGGTGCCGAGCTCGAAGCCG
>JBJTBO010000132.1:0-6970 GCA_046091445.1 Planctomycetaceae bacterium
GCCTGGAAGCGTCGGTGCCGCAGCCTGGAGCCGCCTCGCATCCTCAGCCGCCCGCCGTGCGGCCTCCGCCGCCGCCCGTTCCTCGGCCACACCCGACGCCGTCCAGAATCGCGCGATCTCGGCCGGTGATAGGGCACGCGTGAAGAAGGCGATCTCGTCCACCTTTCCCTGGAGCCCACGGCCTATCACCATTGGCGCTTGTGACGAGGCCACGGGACCGGTCACGTCGGGTTCCGCCGCCCCATCGACGTGGACGGCGACCGTGTCACCGCGTCTGACGACGGCGACCTGATGCCACTCGTCTGCAGGATACGTCCTCGTGCCCCGCGCGGCGCCGAGGTCGACGCGCACGGCATGGTCGGCATCCTGGCGGGCGACGACGTCATCGGCCGCGAGCCCCGCGCAGACACCGCCTTCGCGGACCGACGCGCCGCTCCGCTCGCCGAGCCAGACCCATGCCACGAGCGTCGTGTCGGCCGCGGGCGGTGGCGTCGGCAGGGTGATCGCGCCGCCAGCGAGATGAATCGCACGATTGATCGCCTCGGGTCCGGAAAACACGCCGGGACGCAGCGTTTCACCGGGGCCGGTACCCGTGCCCGCCCGCACGCCCGGCAGGTACCACGCAAAGCCAGGGGACAGCGTCGCGAGATCCCCGCCTGCAATCGCATTGCGCAGGGTCGCGCCCTCGTCGTCCTCGCAGCGCCACATGCCGGCCGGCTGAGCGTCGAGAACCACGCTGGCGGCCGGTCCGTGGATGTCGGTGGGCACACGGGCCGGGCGACCGGTCACTTCCGCGAGCGCATCGACGAGCGTGCTGACGATGCGGGGCTCGGCAGCAACCTCGAGTCCGGCGGTACGGGCGGGCCACGTCGTGTACCCACCGAGGACGTGCTGCTCGGGAGGCGGGATATAGCCTTCGGCCCCGTTGGCAAGCTCGATCGTGCAATGAAGTGACGCCGGTGACCGTGAGCGGAGCTTCAGTCCGGTGAGCGCATAGGTCTCGTTGGGCAGGGCCGCGATGGTCGCGTCGCCGATGCGCACCGCCTGGAGCGTGAGCGTGGTCCGTTGCCGCTCGTGGAGGATCAACGCCTCGCGGGCATAGACCTCGGGGATGTTTCTGGGCAGATCATCGACGAGGCCCGCGGCAATCGGCCTCGCCCACGCCAGACGCCGCTCGTCCGGCACGCGATAAGCCAGATCGAGCTTTCGCTCGGCCATCGCGAGCGTCGCGTCGTCGCGATGGTCGATCCGCTGGAGTGCACCGTGCGCGAGGCGTGCCACTGCGGACGCATACTCCTGGACCGCGATCGGTCGCTTGGCAGCACCGTAGTCCATCCACATGAGATCGCCGCTCGTGCCCTGGGCGAGGGCGCAGACGAACGGTCCGTTGCCGTCGCCCGGAGCACCGACCAGCGCAGCGATCGCGCGGCAGAAGTGGCCGAAATAATCGGCCGACACGGCCGGTGACCCGAAGTAGTGCTGGGAGTAACAGGCGAGCATCGCCAGCGGCTCCCCTCGCGCGGACCGGACCGACAGCACCGACAGCTGCGGATCGACGGGCCCCGACGGGCCGATGACGTCCTTGGAGAGATAGCCCGGGTGCATGTTCGCAAGACCTGTGGCTGATCCGAAGGGATCGGTGACGCGGGTCTCGGGACGGCGAATCCAGCGGCGGTTGTGGGTGTGCTCCCAGTCATCGACCGCACCCCAGCCGATGGCGGCGGGTTCGAGTCGCTCGGCGGCGGCGATGATCGCGGCGGCGATGGCGGCCGGCAGCCGCGCCGCGTACGCCTGATCGACCCGTGTGCCGAGGCAGCCCATGACGGCAGGGGCGGCGTGCGTGTGCGTGGCACACACGAGCATGCGCTCCGGCGGGATGCCGCTGCGGTCCGCGGCGAGTGTCTTCGCCTCATCGATGAGCGACTGCGGCATCATGCAGGTATCGACGACGACGAGCGCGATCCGCACGGGCTCCCGGCGTGCTCCAGGCACGGCGTCCGGCGGACCGCCTCCGTCATCGAGAACGATCGCGCGCACATGAAGCGGATCGGTGACCCGTGCGGCCTGGCTTTCCAGAAACCCACCGGCGACGATCGACGGCGGCTCCGGCGGCGCGTTGCGGGGCGTGATGTCCACGACCGCGGCGCCCGCCCGAAAGGGCCCCGCGTTGACGATGGACGACGGGGTGGCGATCGAAGCCCCGACGGCGGCTCCGATCGACACCCACGCCGAGCATCTGCCCATCCTCGAGTGCCACGTCATCGCGAGCAGCCTCCACCGGGTGCGCCGATCCGCGACGCGTTCCCGCGTCCACGCCCGTCTCATCCCGCAGCGTAGCCCCGGTGGCGGCGGGGTCGCAAACCGCCGTGGCTCTCGTGAACATCCGAGCCTGATACCGCCCCGGGTCCTTGAGGTTCCGTGGCACCGCTCCACGTGATGGCGACGCCTCCTTACGCCGCGTCACGACGTGGATCCGACCGTGCAGCAGACCGATACGCCTCGATCGCGTCGGTGATCGCGTCCACCGCCTCGAAGACGTTCGTGTCGCCGCGGTCAAAGGCCTCGGTCGCCGTCTTCACTTCAGCCGGCATGAGGATGGCGGCGTGGGCGAGGTGGATACGGATGGGCATCGTCATGAGAGGCTCCCTTCTGGGTTGATCTTCCGAATCGAGCCGGGACGACCGTGCCACCGGCTGGGTGAGGTACGTACGGCCATCACCCGGCCACGCTTTTGCACGCACGCATGGTTTTTCACGAGCGGCGCGTCAAAAGAGGCCGCCATGCCCGCCAGCGTGGAAAACGGCGGGGGGGGCACGAGGGGATCTGCGGAGTACGCTCTACCCCCGAAATCAAGGTCTTTATGGGGAACGGTTCGTGGACGGTGCGACGCTGAGTCCGTACCCGCATCTCAGCTGGCTCAGCTTCGATGTGGCCGGGCCGGCGTCGAGCGCCCCGCTCGTCGTCACATCGCGAGGCACCTCGTGTACGATCAGCCTCACGCGTGCCGGGGGGCACGCCGTCCGCTGGATCACACGGGGCAGGGAGACCCGTTGGACCGAGCGCGTCGGCGCGGTGCACTTCGTCCCTGCGGATGACGAACAGCACACGTTCCTCACGAGCATGTCCGCCGACTTCGCGGCGGGCGTTCTGCTCATTCCCCGAAGGCATCTCGATGCCTGCCTCGTGACGGACGAGGTCGAGCCGCGGCGCTCGATCGAACGGCTGCTGGCACCGGACGACGACGTGCTTCGTCGGTGCATGACCCGCATCCTCGCCGGCCGTGCATCCGGCGGTGCGCTCGATCCGGTGAGCGTCGAGGAGGCTTCGCGGAGGCTGATCCTGCGGCTCTTGGAGCGCTCCACCGGAGGGAAGCCAGACTGGCACGATGACCAGGCGGTGTTCACGCCGCGCACGCTCACCTACCTGTGCGAATACGTCGATGCCCACGTCCACATCCCGCCGTCGCTCCGCGAGATGGGGCGGCTCGTCGGGCTTTCCCCGAGCCACTTCGCGCGAAAGTTTCGGGCGTCGACCGGGCTGAGCCTGCAGCGCTTCATCAACCGCCGCCGCATCGACAGGGCGCTGCGGACACTCAGGAGCGGGTCCTGCGACCTCGCCGCGCTCGCCCTCGACCTCGGCTTTTCATCGCAGAGCCACCTGACGCGGCTCTTTGGCGATCTCACGGGTATGACCCCGGCGAGGTATCACAAGCAGTTTCGACGTACCGTAGGCTGACCCGAGATCACCGGAATCCGGAGCGCGACGCCCCGGATCGTGCATGACGAAGACGCGCCTCCTCATCGCCGCTGCGGGTATCCTGCTCCCGTATCTCGCCCGTCTTCCGGGCGGACGCGCCTGGCTCGAGCAGTACACGGCCGCGGGAGTGGGGGGCTTCCTGTTCATCACCGCCCTGGGCGGCATCGCCCTCGGGTGGATGCTCGTCTGGACGTCGCTCATCCGGCAGCCGAGGTGGTGGCTCCTGCCGTGCGGCCTGGGACTCGGCTACCTCGCCTGGGCGCATGGATCACTCGATCTCTCGGCCGACGCACAGGCCGCCATCGCGGTCGTCTTCATTCCGATTCATGCCCTCGTGCCGATCACAGTCGGGGGCGTCGTCGGCCTCGCGATGGACCGACTGACACGCCGCACCGCCGCCGAGGCGTGAGCGCTCGGTGGGCCCGGATCATCACGGTGCCGGGCCTCGACGTGGGGCCACATCGGGCTGCCGGGGCTTTCCGCGGACCCGTTGCCGAGGCGACACTGTGCGGGAAGGCGCGGGCGGTCCGGTGATGGACGCCGGCGGAGGCTGTCGCCCACGATTGACGGGATCCTGCTGGCAGGAGGTGGACTTCATGAGGCGCGAAGGATGGGTGCGCGTGGTCCTGATGCGTCTCGTGCTCATCGCGTGGGGCATGTCCGCGGGCATGATGCCGGCGACGCAGGCCGCCCCACCGCCCAACATCGTGCTCTTTCTGGCCGATGACCTCGGCTACGGCGAGCTCGGCTGTTATGGCAACCACGGGGCGATCACACCGAATCTCGACCGTTTTGCCGGCGAGGGCATGCTGCTGACCGATTGCCACTCGGCGTCGAGCGTCTGCTCTCCGTCGCGATCGAGCCTGCTGACGGGGCGGATGCCGTATCGCAACGGCGTGTTCACGTGGATTCCCGAGGGCAGCCCGATCCACCTGCGTACCACGGAGCGCGCGCTCCCGACGCTCCTGAAGGCCGCCGGCTACGAGACCTGCCACGTCGGCAAGTGGCACCTCAACGGGAAGTTCAATCTGGACGACCAGCCCCAGCCGCATGACCACGGCTACGACTGGTGGCTCGCCACGCAGAACAACGCCGCCCCCAGTCATGCGTTTCCGGAGAACCTCGTCCGCAACGGCCGGCCGATCGGCAAGGCGGACGACTACTCCGCTCCGTTCGTCGTGCGCGAGGCGGTCACGTGGCTGGAGACCCGGCACGACCGCACGAAGCCGTTTTTTCTCGCCGTATGGACGCACGAGCCGCACTATCCGATCGCCTCGGCCGAGCGGTACGAGCGACAGCACGCCCGGGTGGTGGACCCTGAGGAACGGACCTACCGGGCGAACATCACGCAGCTCGACGACGCCTTCGGCAGCCTGATGCAGTCGCTCGACCGCCTCGGCGTGCGCGACTCGACCCTCGTCTTCTTCACGAGCGACAACGGCCCAGAGGGCGCGGGCGACAAGGGCCCCGGCCGCGGCCTCGCCGGACCGCTGCGCGGACGCAAGCGATCGATGTACGAAGGGGGCCATCGCGTGCCCGGGCTCATCCGCTGGCCCGGCAGAGTCGAGGCGGGAAGCCGCAGCGAGCAGCCCGTGATCGGCAGCGACTTCTTTCCGACCGCGCTCCGCGCGGCCGGGGTCGCGATACCGGACGACCGCCCGATCGACGGCGTGGACATGTTCGGCCCTGTCGGTGAACGCACCGCGCCGATGTACTGGCGCTGGGGCGGCTTCGTGGCCTACCGCGAGGGACCGTGGAAGATCGTCGCGGACGAGTCGTTCGCCACGCCCGAGCTCTACAACCTCGCGACCGATCGTGCCGAGTCGCACGACCTCGCGTCGCGGGAGGCCGAGCGGTGCGCGGCGATGCTCTCCCGGCTCGAAACCCTCACGGCTGAAATTGAGGCGGAGGGGCCCGACTGGTGGAGGGGCCACGACTTCGCTCCGAAGCGGCCGCGCGGGCGCACGGACACCACGCGATAGGGGAAGCCCGCCGCCACGCCGTGACGGCGCGGGAGATGCGGTGGGTGACGCCGCCGCCGGGTTTCTGGGAGGGTAGACTCGCTGGCAGATTCGCGCGCGCTCGGCCTGGACGTTCCCCAATGCCCCGCTCCTCACGTCGTCGGCTCGCGAGGCCATGTCTGTCGTTCCAGTGGCTCGAAACGAGGCTGGCCCTCGCGGCGATCGATCCGATCTTCGTCCCCGTGGGTGACGTCGCGAACGCCGCCGACCCGGCCACCGGCTACGGGCGTGTGACCGAGTCGTATCGGATCGGCAAGTACGAGGTGACGATCGGCGAATACACGGCGTTCCTCAATGCCGTGGCCGCCGAGGATCCGGCGGGGCTCTACCACGAGGGAATGGCGCAGGACAGGACTTCGGCCGGGATCACCCGCACCTCGACGGCGGCAGGCTTCACGTATGCCGTGACAGGACCGGCGGGCATCACGCCGCCGGGCGCGACCAGCCCGGCCGAGCGCCCCATCACCTACGTCAGCTGGTTCGATGCGGCCCGCTTCGCCAACTGGATGGCGAACGGACAGCCGACGGGTGCCCAGGGGCGTGCCACGACCGAAGACGGCGCCTACGACCTTACGACCGTCGTGGCCGGCACGCTGCCGGTGCGCAACACGGTGAATCCCTCGACCGGAAAGGCCCCGACGTTTTTCCTGCCCACGGAGAACGAGTGGTACAAGGCGGCGTATTACGACCAATCCCTGCAGCAGAGCAGCGGCGGATACTTTCGCTTCGCCACGCGCAGCAATGCGACGCCCGGCAACGTCATTGGCGACGCGGCGAACCGGGTCAACTACATCTTTTCGACCGGGGCGATGACCGTCACGCAGGAGCCGACGATCAAGTCGACGCAGAACTACCTCACCAACGTCGGCGCGATGCGCTCGAGTGCGAGTTGGTACGGGACGTTCGACCAGAACGGAAACGTCTGGGAACTCACCGAGTCGGCGGGTATGACGGGCGGCGCGGTGATCCTCCGGGGGGGCGGGTGGACATCGTTCACGTCGTACCTCGAGTCGGGCTATCGCCTCGGTGCCCAGTCGACCACCGCCGCCTCGAACGCCGGGTTCAGGCTCGCGGCGTCGTCGGTCGCCGCCGAGCCGGTCACGGTGGATTTGGTGACGGTCGCGAACGCCGACAACGCGGCCGACACAACCGGATTCGGGGCCGTCGCCTCCGACTTCACGATCGCGCGGACC
>JBJTBO010000133.1:0-2256 GCA_046091445.1 Planctomycetaceae bacterium
TGCCCGCGACGGCCGGCACCTTGAAGACGTCGGGATCGGCGCCGGCCATGCCGAGCACCGTGACGTCGGCCGCGACCGGCTGGGCCGACTCGATCGTGTTGTTGGCGGCGGACGTCTCGGCCACGACCGGGAACGGGGAAACGTGGAACGTGCCGAGCACGGAAAACGCGGTGGCCGTCCGCAGCCGGAAGGGATGCTCTCCCGGCTCGCAGTCGGGGGCGATCTCGAGCACCGCCCTCGCCTGCTCCTCGATGGCCTCGCCATGGGCGAGGCCCCGCGGATGGTCGAGCGGCGGCAGCGGCTCGACGCTCACGGCCCGGATGCCCGGCTTGTGGAAGACGAGCTCGCGGGGATCACCGAGCCCGCGCCCCTGGAGCACGACCTCGACGGTCGTGCCGCGCTGGCCGATCCGCGGCCGCACCCAGTGCAGGTCCTTGGCGCGGGCTTCGGCCCCGCAGGCGAGCAGACCGCAGACCGCGACAGAGAGACATAGTGGCCGATAACGGTTCGCTCGAGTCATTCCGGCGCCTCGGGATGGTGGGGAACGGCGTTCCGCACGACGTGGCGGCCGCCCCGCGCGGGCCGCCGCCTCACGCGACGAGTTCCGGCACGAGCTTCCCGTCCTTGATGATCTCGATCGGCCGGGTGCCGAACGCCACGAGCTCCTTGTTGGCGTCGATGCCCAGCTCGTGATAGATGGTGAACATCAGGTCCTCGAGGGGCAGGCCGTCACGGGACGGCTCGCCGCCGACCGAGTCGCTCGCGCCGGACGAGAGCCCCCGCTTGTCGCTGCCTCCGGCCAGGAGCATCGAATAGACGCGGGAGTGGTGGTCGCGGCCGGAGTCCTTGTTGATCTTCGGCGTGCGTCCGAACTCGCTCGTCACCCACACGAGCGTGGACTCGAGCAGGCCGCGGCGGTCGAGGTCGGTGACGAGGCCGTGGATCGCGTGGTCGAGCGGCGGCATCCAGTCGTCGGCGCACTCCTTGATGCCGCTGTGGCAGTCGAAGAGGCCGTAGTTGAGCGTCACGAACCGCGTGCCCGCCTCGACGAGCCGCCGGGCCATGATGAGCTGTTCCGCCAGCCCCTTGGGCTGGAACTGGCCGTTGGGGCCGCGGGCCCGGCCGGTCGCCTTGCTGCCGTAGAGGTCGAACGTCTCGTCGGTCTCGCCCTCGAAGGTGAACGCCTTCTGCGCCTCGCTCGAGGTGAGCAGCTCGTAGGCCTTGGCGTGGAAGCTGTCCATGGTCTCGAGCGTGGCGGGATCGCTCTCGAGCGCCCTGATCCGCTCCTCGACCAGCTTGCGGGCCTTCTGCCGGCGGTCGAACCGGTCGAGCGTGAGCTCCTTCGGCAGCGAGAAGTCCCGGACCTTGAACGCCTTCCCCTTGGCCGGATCGTCGCCGAGCTCGAAGACGCCGTAGGTGCTCGGGAGAAACCCGGCGTCGCCGCCGTAGGCGTTCTTCCTCGGGATCGCGATGGAGGGGGGCAGGAGGCCGCGGCCGCCGAGCTCGTGCGAGATGATCGCGCCCATCGACGGGTAGTCGATCACGGCCGTGGGGATGTAGCCGGTCGAGAGATGGTAGGCGGCGAGGACGTGATCGGGAATCTTGCCGACGACCGAGCGGAGCACCGTGAGCTTGTCGGCGATCCCGGCCGACATGGGGAAGTTGTCGCTGAACATCTCGCCCGTCTTCGTCTTCACGACACCGAAGTAGCCGCGATATTCCACCGGCGCCTCGGGATTGGGGTCGAACGACTCGTGGTGCGGGAAGCCGCCGGGGAGGTTGAGCTGGATCACGCTCTTGATCCGCTCGGGCAGCTTCTGGGCCGCCTGCGCGGTGTAGGCGGCCGTCTTCGGATCCGCGGCGCGGGCCCGGGCCCGGAAGAAGTCGCCGAGCGACATCCCGAGGGCGCCGAGGCTGCCGACCTGCAGGGCGGCCCGGCGGGGCATGCGGCGGAAGCCGGCGCAGCCGCGGCCGTCGGCTGCACGACGAAGAGCAGGTGACGGAAGCGGCCGATCGGGCCGGCGACCGCCGTCACCGACGAGGCCTGCTGCGCCGGGCGGCTTTCGCCGAGGAGCCCGAAGTGCTCGTCGGAATTGACCCGGGCGATGAACGTCCACGGGGCGGCGGCCGTGTCCGCGCCGTCCGCCGCCGGATCGTCACCGCGGCCGTAGAGCAGGTAATGCGGCGCCGCCCGCTCGCGGTGGGCCTGGCGGAGATGGGCCGGGAACCCGGGGTTCAGGCAGCGGTGCCAGGAAT
>JBJTBO010000134.1:0-7751 GCA_046091445.1 Planctomycetaceae bacterium
GACGACCCGCGCGCCGCCGTTCGTCGCGCCCTCGACCGCCGCGGCGAGCCGCTGACCGTCGCCCCGCCACACGAGCGCCGTAACCGCCCCGCCGGTCTCGAGCCGCTGCACCTCCTGCCATGCCCCTGGCGTCACGATCACTACGGCCCCGCTCGCATCGCCGATCGCGAGCCGCTGGCCGTCGGGCCGCAGCGCGAGGACGGGCGTTCCGGCGCGCCCCTCGGACACGGTGCGGATGGTCTTGCCGGCTGCGATATCGACGAGCCACACCGTCCCATCGCCGTCCGCGACGAGCGCCTGGGCCCCGCCGGCAAGCGGCACCGGGTCGCGAAGCGACGTTTGTGCCACCGGCGCGCTCGAGAGCGCGTTGCCGCGCCACGCCGTCAGGCATCCGTCGTGCCCGGCCGAGAGGACCGACTGCCCATCGATGGAGAAGCGGACGACCGCCGCGCCACCGGCGTGGGCACCAGAGGCTTCCAGCGGGGCACCCGACGCGCCGTCCCACACCTCGACGAATCCCTCCGCGTCGGCCGTGGCGATGCGCCGACCCTCGGCACCAAACGCCACGCGCCGTGCAGGACCGCGTGTCGCCAACGCACGCTCGAGTGACGCATCGGCCACCTTGAGGAGCTTCACGCCGTCATCGCAGGCGGCCGCGAGGAGTGCCCCGCCCGGTGCCAGGGCGAGTTCGCGCACCGGCTCGGCGGACGCGGAGAGCACCCGCCCCTGCCCACCGGCGACGAGAGGGAGTTCGTGCACCTCTCCGCTGGCACACCCGGCGAACACACGACTGCCATCGGCCGCGCAGACGACGGCATGCGCGGACGATTCGGCCGGTGTCCAGAGGCTCACGAGCCGCCTTTCGCGCACCTCCCCGCGTGGCTCGGCTCCGAAATTGACCCACTGCCGGCCCGAGGTGCCCGTCGCCACTGCCCGGCGTGCGGGGGGCGCGGGCGGACACACCTCGCGAACGAGTCCAGAGTCGGTCGCGATGCCGCGCAGGCCGCCGGTCGCGCTCGCCACGACGGCCTCCATGCCATCGGGCGCGATGCTGAGCGACTGCGCTGCCGGACCGATCGCGAAGGGCCCCAGCACCACCCCGTCTTTCGATCGCCACGTCCTGAGCGCTCCCTCGCCATCAATCGCGGCCACACACTGGCCGTCACTCGAACACGCCGCGAACGCAAGCGACGCGCCGGCGAAGAGTGGCGGCAGCGGCGAGCCGTCCCGGGACCGCCGATCGAGTCCTTGTGCACCAGGCACCAATGCCGCGACACCGCCATCCCCCGACAGCGCGAGCAGCGCCCGAGCAGGCGTGTCGCCGAGCGGCACGATGCGATCGAGCGCCTGAGTCCACTGGCGGATGACGCCGTCCTGTCCGCCGGTGAGGATCGTGCCGCCCGCTGCGGGCGCGACGGCCAGATGCGTCCCGGCCGGCAGGAATCGCTCCGCCTCGCGTGCCGCCTCGTGGTCGTAGGTGACGAGGCCGTCGTCGGCGACCACGGCGAGCCTCGGCCCGCGTTCACCACCCAGCCACGTCACGCCCCGGACCGGCGTGCCGTGCGCGATCTGCGCACGGGGTGCGGCCGCCGCCGCATCGATGGTCGAGACGTCCCAGATGGCGATGCCCCCGTCCGCGCCCGCCGCCGCGACCAGCCGACCATCCGCCGAAAACACGATGTCGTTCGTCCTCGCCTCCGGCACCCCGAGGAAGCGCGCGGAGGCCGGGTCGATCGCCCCTCCAGCGACGCGCCACGCGACGAGGCGCCGACCGGCACCGCCGGCCAGGAGCACGTCACCAGCCGGCGAGGCCGCGAGCACACGCGTGTCGGCATCGGGCGCAATGAAGGCCTGCGTGGCCGCGATCGAAACCGGTGCGCGGGTGCCATCGGGCCGCACGGCGACCAGACCCCCGCCCTCGCCCCGCCACAGGCAGCCGAGTGACGTCGGGCTCACCACGACGTCGACCAGAAGCCCGTCTCCCGCGAGCACCCGCACGGCATCGACGCAGGTCGCGGCGAGGAGCCGACCATCGGGCGACCAGCGCAGGCCCGTCACGTCGGCTGGCAGCGACACCACGGTCGGCGGCTTGCCAGCCTCGGCCGGATTCCAGATCGATACCGTGCGGGCAGCCGAGGCCGCCGCGATCCGGCCATCCGCCGCGACGTCGAGCGACTTGGCCGCACCGCCGATCGCCACCGCGGCGCGCCGCTGGCCTGACGCGAGGTCCCACGTGATGACGCTGCCGTCGTCGCCGGCTGAGTGGAGCATGCCGCCATGGATCGCGAGATGACGGACCGGCCCGCCATGGCCGGCGCACGTGCGCAGCTCCCTGCCTTCGGCCAGGCTCCACTGACGCACGACCGCATCACCAGTCGTGCACCAGACGGACATCCCGTCATCCGCCGGCACGACCGCCGCGACCGTGCCCGGAAGATCCTTGATGACGATGGGCTCGCCACCCTCCGTCGGCCAGATGGAGACCGTGTTCCCGGCAGCGGCGGCGACCCGCTCCCCCTTCGCGGTCATGGCCACCGCGCCGATCGGTGCCGTGGGACCGACGAGCGTCGCACGATCGTTTCCATCGGGGCGGTCGCGAACGATGACCGCAGGCTTGCCGCCGAACGTTCCCGCGATCGCACAGCGATGCGATCCACGGGCCGCGACGAGCCCCTGCACCGGCCCCGGTTCGGCGGGCACCGCAGCCTCGGCAGGCATGGCGAGGTTCCAGAGTCGCACGCTGCCATCGCCGCTGACCGTGGCGATCCGCGTCGACCCGAGAAACGTCACGTCGTGCAACGCGCCGGCGAGGGTGCGATCGAGGAGCGGCTGTCCGTCGGCGGCATTCCACACTCGCAGCGTGCCCGCGACGGTGACCGCCGCCACCCGAGTGCCATCGGCGGCGATGGCGACGGCCGACACCGGTCCGGCCGGCTGACCACCCAGCGTGCGTACGGCCTGCCCCGTGGTCGCATCCCAGAGCCGTACGGTCTGATCCTCGCCGCCGCTGACGACGAGCTTCCCGTCGGCCGTCGCCGCCACGGCGCGCACGGGCTGCGCGTGCCCGGCGAACTGACGCGGCGCGACGAACGGAAGGTTCCAACGCTTGAGCGTGCTGTCGGCCCCTGCCGACCAGAGCGCCTTCCCTTCCCGCTCGTGGGCGAGCGCCGTGACCGCGCCCCGGTGCGCGTGAACCGCACCAGCGCCCGCCCCGTCGGCAGTCGCAAAGAGCGCGACGGTGCCGGCCTCGTCGCCCGTCGCGATCTGCTTGTCGTCGGGCGTCACCGCGAGCGCCTGCACGGCGGTCGCGTGCGCGCCGATCGTGCGCACCGCCTGTCCCGTCGGGGACCACACCCGCACCGCCTTGTCATCGGCGGCCGTCGCGAACCACTGTCCCGAGGGGGCCGTCACGAGGGCGCGCACGGCGCCCGTATGCCCCTCGACGGGCGCACCCGGCGCAGGCAGGAGCCAACGCCGCACCGTGCCATCTTCGCCGGAGGTGATCAGACCCTTGCCATCCGGCACGAACGTGACGTCGAGGACCGCGCCGGCATGACCCATCACCGTTCCGCGGTCGGCACCATCGCCGACCTGCTGAAGCCGCGCGGAGCCGTCCACGCTGCCGAGGGCGGCGAGCGAGCCGTCGGGGGACGTGGCGACCGATTCGATCGGGGCGACGTCGGCGGCGGCCCGAGGCAGCTCCCGGACGACCTCGAGCGACTGCACGTTCATCACGCGCACGGCCTCATCGCAGACCGCGACGGCGAGCGGCTGGTTCGCCACGGTCGCCAGGTCGCGAATCGGCGACACCGCCGCCGACGAGCGAGGCTGCTGCGGAGGCAATGACCAGGTACGCAGCGTCCCATCGACCCCCGCGGAGAGCAGGCGTTGCCCACCCGGAACGAGCGCGACGCCCCGCACGCCACCCGGATGAAGGCCGACCGTGCCAAGCGGATCGTCGAGCAGCGCACTCCAGAGGACGAGCCGTCCGGTGTCGTCGGCCGTCACGAACGTGGCCGTATCCGGAGCCGAAGCGATCGCCGCGATCGGGTCCGCGTCGGTCGGTCGTTCCGAGGGCGTGGTGGCCCCGCCCCCGTCCGCACCGGGTGCACGCACCGTGTCGAGCCGCCACAGCCGCAGGCCCGGCGTGGGTCCGGCCGTCACCGCGGTGCGGCCGTCCGACACGAAGGCAGCGCCTCCCAGGGAGCCGGCATGCGCTGCGACCGCCGCACGCGGGACGGTCAGTGGCAAGGCCCAGACGCGCGCTGCGTTGTCCTGCCCACCGGTGACGAACGTGCGTCCGTCGCCGCTGACCGCCAGGCAATACACGGGGCCGGTGTGGCCGCCGAAGCGACGCAGTTCGGTGCCGCTCGTCGCGTCCCACAGTCGTGCGGTCTCGTCGCCACTGGCCGTGACGACACGCGTGCCGTCCGGCGTGAAGGCCGCCATGAACACGCCCGCGGCATGTCCTCGCAGCACGACCGTTCCCGGCGGCGGCTCGGCGGCGACGGCCGTGGCCGTGATGCCGACGAGCGCGAGACAGAGCGCCCGCGGCAGCCACACCGTCTGGGGAATCGTCTCACGCATGGCCACGGAGTATAGCTCTCGGGGGATGCGACTCACTTCAGCCCGCCCGCCGCCGCGAGGCCCATCTCACACGGCATCCACCTGCACGCCGCCGTCGACCCGCTTCGCGAAGCGATGCAACACGGTGCCGTCGTTCCCGTGATGGGAACACACGATCGACTCGGCCGTGACGTGCACGTGCGTGAAGCCGTACGCATCGCGGGCGAAGGGTACGGGGCGATCCTGCCGCGCGAGCGCCCGGGTCCGCGCGCCACCGCCACCCGAGATCACGAACGACGTGAACCGCTCGGCCATCTCCAGATGCTGCAGGTCGTGGTCATGCCCGGCGAGGTAGACGTGGACCTTGTGCCGCTCGAGGAGCGGAGCCCAGTCACGGACGAGGGCGTCGGTATCGCCGTGCTTGCCGTTCGAGTAGATGGGGTGGTGGCCGACGACCATCGTGAAGCGGCCACGTGGCCCGGCGAGCTGCTCCTCGAGCCACGCGAGCTGGGCACGCCGCTCGTCTTCCGACAGATGGTCCGGCGACTTGTTGCTGTCGAGCGCGAGCACCGTGAGCGAGGTCCGGGCGTCGGTGACGTCGAAGCGATACCACTTCGCGGGCATCCGCCAGCGGGTGCCTGGCCGCTTCGCGTAGGCGAACTGCGCCGCCGGCCCGTCGGCGTTGTCGCTGTAGTCGTGATTGCCGAGGACCGCGTAGCACGGGCAGTCGAAGTCCTGCGACGGATACATGTCCTCGAAGACCGCGCGCCAGTGCGGCGAGTCGGCGGCGAGTCCCGCCGGCACGCGGTTGTAGATGTTATCGCCGAGCAGCAGGAGGGCCTGCAGCCGGATGCCCGCCCGCTCCCGATACGCCCGCATCGCCGCGGCGACGGCCGCCTGATCCTTGCCCGTGGTGCCGAAGTCGCCGATGGCGAGCATGTGCAGCCCGGCTGGATCGACCGCGGCCTCGACCCGGGGCCGGCGGATGTTGAGGGCGAGCGCGACGCTCGAGCAGAACGTCACCTGCAGCGCCCGCCGCCTGCTCACCATGCCTTGCGTCGCACCCTGCGGCACGCCGCGCGCAAGGTCGCTCGGCACGTCGCTTCCGATGTCGTCTGCCATGCGTGGACTCCCTGGTGCCGCCCCTCACCTGCCGGCGACCGGCGGGATCGGTTCCTCGGAGATCGTCGCCTCCCTGCCGAGGAGATGCCTGTCGATGAACTGTTTGGTTCGCACGATGATCTCCGGGTTGGCGAACCCTCCGTGCCCGCCACCCGGGATCGTGAGCACGAGGCACTCGACGCCCGCCTTCTCGCAGGCTCGATCGAGCTTCGTCGACTGGCTGTAGGGCACGAGCGCGTCGGCCGTGCCGTGGATGCAGATCACCGGGGCGTCGTCCATCGTGACGTGGGTCACCGGCGAGGCCGTGCGGGCGACGGCGGGCACGTCCTCGGGCTTGCCGCCGAGAAGCTTCGCGACGAGGTCCTTCGCCATCGCGTTGGCCTCCTCGATCTCCACGAAATCCGTCGGCCCGAACTGATTGACGACGCACGTGACGCGGGTGTCCTCGTCCACGTGCTCGCCGAGCGTGCCGTCGAGTTCGGCCACGCCCCCCGTCGTGCCCAGAAGGCAGACGAGATGGCCGCCGGCGGACGAGCCGGCGACGCCGATGCGCTCAGGATCGATGCCGTAGGTCGCGGCGTTGGCCCGCAGCCAGCGGATGGCCGCCTTGCAGTCGTGGATCTGGGCGGGCCAGATCGCCTCGTCGGTGAAGCGATAGGCCACCGACGCGAGCGCATACTCGCCCGAGAGCACAAGCGGCATGAGCACCGCACCGGCGGCCTTGCTGCCCGCCCGCCACCCGCCGCCGTGGATGAAGACGACCAGCGGCAAGGGCCCCTCGGCCGCTGGCTTCTTCGGCAGGTAGAGGTCGAGCCGCTGGCGCGGATTCGTGGTGGCGGCGTAGGGGATGTCGAGTTCGGCCCGCACGCCTTCCGGGATTGCCGGCGGACGCTGGGCGAGCGCGATCACGCCGGTCACGCAGGCCATCGTCACGGCCAGACCCACCGCCACCTGAGCGCCACGCCGCATGGGATGCACCCCCGCACAAGCCATAACCATGACCACGACCACGACCACGACCACGTCCAACCCACACCGCACGCCGCACACCACCCACCGCCTCGAGCCCTTGTCTCCAGGCTGCGAACAGTCTCCAGGCTGCGAACAGTCCTCAGGCTACGCGACAGTCGTCAGGCTGCCAGGCAGCCGCGAGTATAGGCCCGTCCGTTATGCTTCGGCACCATCGCGGATCGCCGAACGCGACCGTCCACCCGTCGAGGGAGCCTGTCCCGTGCAGCATGCATGCAGCGCAGGAATCGTCCTCACGCTGACCGTCCTCGGAGCCGGTGTCCTCGGAACCGCCGCCCGCGGGGCCGACGATCCCACCGAACGGGTCGGCACATCGGCCGCGGGCCGCACGGTCACGCCGGTCAACCAGGTGGTGACGCCCGTTGGAAGGCAGGTGCCGCTGCCCGGCCTGCGGCCGCAGGCGCTCGCCCTCTCTCCGGACGGCCGGCTGCTCGTCACGGCAGGCTAGACCAACGAGATCGTCGTCGTCGATCCGGCGACCGCCGAGATCGTCGCCCGCGTCAAGCCTCCCGCCGACGACGTGGCGAAGCCTCCTGCCGACGCTGAGTCGGCCCGCAACCTCGCCCCCGACACAAAGGCGATCGAGAGCTTTACGGGGCTCGTCTTCGCGCCCGACGGGTCGCGGCTCTACCTGAGCAACGTCCACGGCTCCATCAAGGTGTTCGCCGTCGCCGATGGTGCGGTGACGCCGTCGCACAGCATCAGGCTGCCGACGGCCGACGCCCCCGCGCGGAAGGCCGAGATCCCAGCGGGCCTCGCCGTGAGCGACGACGGCGGCACGCTCTATGTGTGCGGCAATCTTTCCAACCGGCTGCTCGAGATCGACACGGCGACGGGCGAGGTGCGGCGCACGTTCGACGTCGGCGTCGCGCCCTACGACGTCGTCCTCGTCGGCGGTCGCGCCTTCGTGAGCAACTGGGGCGGCCGACGGCCCGGCTCCGGCGACGTCACGGGGCCGGCCGGCAAGGGCACGCTCGTGCGAGTCGATCCCACGACGCACGTCGCACGCGAGGGCTCGGTGAGCATCGTCGACC
>JBJTBO010000135.1:0-7424 GCA_046091445.1 Planctomycetaceae bacterium
AGATAGGCCGACGGCACTTTCGTGGTGGCCGCGATCTGGTCGAGCGTATGGGGGCAGTCCGGCTCTGCGGCGAGGTACGTGGCGGCTCGCAGGGCGTATTCGACCGTCTGGGAAAGCACGAAAACCTCCCGGAGATAGCTAAACGGACATTGACATCCATTTAACCATGCCTAGACTCTGCGTTTATGTGGACATCGGTGTCCATATTTGGCTGGGCGTAGCCCAGTCCGTCGGAGTCTAGCCTCGACCGTCCTAGTCCAGGAGCACGAATATGTCTCACTGCGTTCGGTCCCGGGTGTGCTCGGGCATTGCCCTGCTCGCGACGGCCGTTTCTCTCGGTCAGTGCCTCGCGCAGCAGCCGGTCGGTGCGAAAGGGGATCCTCGACTGGAGCGAGCCCGACGCGAGGTGCGGCTGCTTGACGACATCTACAAGACGGCCATCGTGCTCGTGACCACCCACTACGTCGAAGACAATGACGAGACTCCAGCTGGTGAGGCCTTCAAGGTGCTTTTCAAGAGCATGGAGGAGAAGGGATGGCACGAAGTGCGCCTCCTCGATGCGAGCGGCGAACCGGTCAACCCCGACAACAGCCCCCAAGATGACTTTGAACGGAAAGCTGTGGCCGCGCTCAAGTCCGGCAAGGCAGGGTACGAGGAGCGGGCGACAGTGGAGGGCAAGGAGTACCTGCGGTCTGCCACGCCGATTCCAGTCGTCATGGAAAAGTGCACGCTGTGCCACGAACACTATCGAGGCAAGGGAGTAATCGGCGCGCTTGCCTACACACTGCCACTTGAGTAGCGGCGGATCGCCAAAAACCGGGAGATCGCCGCACGAAATCACGCCGGCACTTGTCCGGGCCGCGAGGCACGCTCGATAATCCTCGGGTGGCAAAGTTTCAGAGGCTCGCGATCGCCGTCGTTTTCGTCGCCGGATGCTTTGGCACCGCGCGGGCGGACGACGCCGTCACGGCCTTCGTGGGCGGCCGCGTGATCCCGGTCGGCCGCGCTGAGTTCCCCGCCGGTACCGTCGTGATCCGGGGGGGCAGAATCGTGGCGGTCGGCCCTGCCGACTCGACGCCCGTGCCCGGCGATGCCAAGCGGATCGATACGACGGGTCTCGTGGTGATGCCCGGCCTCGTCGATACGCACAGCCACGTCGGTGGCGGGCAGGGGGGCGACGGCAGCGGCCCCGTACAGCCCGACGTGCGCATCCTCGACTCGATCAACGTCCGCGACGCGGGATTCCGGAAGTGCCGCGCCGGAGGCCTCACAACGCTCAACATCATGCCCGGCTCGGGTCATCTGGCGAGCGGCCAGACGGTCTACGTGAAGCTGCGGCGGGTGGACACGATCGACGAGCTGCTCTACCGCGATGCGGACGGCCGGCCACTCGGCGGCTTGAAGATGGCCAACGGCACCAACTCGCAGAAGGAGCCGCCGTTTCCCGGCACGCGAGGCAAGTCGGCGGCCCTCGTGCGGCAGAAGTTCGTCAAAGCGCTCGCCTACCGCGACAAGCTCGCGCAGGCCGCGGGGGATCCCGACAAACGCCCCGATCGCGACCTCGAGCTCGAGGCGCTCGTGGACGTGCTCGAGAAGCGGAAGATCGTCCACCACCACTGCCACCGCGCCGACGACATCATGACGGTGCTCAGGCTCCGCGATGAGTTCGGTTTCGACGTCGTGCTCCATCATGTGAGTGAGGCATGGAAGGTGGCCGGCGCACTCGCGGAGTCGGGCGCCGCCTGCTCGGTGATCGTGCTCGACAGCCCCGGCGGCAAGATCGAGGCGGCCGACTTCTCGCTCGTCAACGGTGCCGCACTCGAGGCGGCGGGAGTCCCCTGTGCGCTCCACACCGACGACCCCGTCACCGACTCGCGCCTCTTCCTGCGGACGGCGGGCTTGGCCGTGCGGGCCGGGATGTCACGCGACAAGGCGATCGAGTCGCTCACGCTCGCGGGAGCCCGGATGCTCGGGCTCGGCGAGCGCATCGGCTCACTCGACGTGGGCAAGGATGCCGACCTCATCGTGCTGTCCGGCGACCCGTTGAGCGTGAAGACCAGGGTGCTCCAGACGTTCGTCGAAGGGCGGAAAGTCTTCGACCGCGACGACCCCGAGGACCGGCTCTTCGCCGTCGGCGGCTTTGGGGCAAGCCGTGACCAGAAGGCCGAGCCGTGCTGCATCGGGCCGGCGTTGGGGGGCCTCAGATGAGCCTCGATCGATCGCGAGCGTGGTCATCGCTGCGGGCTGCCCGGATGGCGGCGGTCGTGATCGTGCTGGCCGCCCCGGCGGTGACCGCCGCCGAGGTGCTCGTCGTGCGCGGCGACGTCGTGCACACGATGGCCGGGCCACGCATCACCGACGGAGTGGTCGTGATCGAGGATGGCAGGATTTCCGCGGTCGGGCCCGCGGCCACGACGCCTTTTCCGGCGAATGCAAAACTGCTGCGCGGTGCCGTCGTCACGCCGGGCCTGGTCGACGCGCACAGCGTCGTCGGACTCGCCGGCCACCTGAATCAGCCGCAGGATCAGGACCAGCTCGACACCGCCGAGGCGATCCAGCCGCAGCTGCGGGCCCTCGACGCCTACAACCCGCAGGAACGCCTCATCGAATGGCTGCGGGGCTTTGGCGTCACGACGATCCACACGGGCCACGCGCCCGGAGCGCTCGTCTCGGGGCAGACGATGGTGGTGAAGCTCGCGGGCACCACGGTCGAAGAGGCCGTGCTCGTGCCGATGGCGATGGTGGCGGTGACGCTCGGAGACGCCGCCCGGCGGGAAGGTGGCGACGCCGATGCAAAATCCCCGGGCACCCGCAGCAAGGCGGTGGCAATGCTCCGGGCGGAACTCGTGAAGGCCCAGGAGTATCGCCGCAAGCGTGCGCTTGCCGACGCGTCGAAGCATCCCGATAAGGACCTCGGTCTCGAAACGATGGCCGGTGTGCTTGGCGGCACGGTGCCGCTTCTGGTGACGGCCGATCGGGCCCACGACATCGCCTCGGCGCTCCGCGTCGCCGAGGAGTTCGGCATCCGCGTCGTGCTCGACTCGGCCGCGGAAGGGTATCTGCTCGCGGATCGCATCAAGGCGGCCGGCGTGCCCGTGATCGTGCATCCCACGATGCGTCGGGCGGGCGGAGGTGGCGAGACCGAGAACCTGAGTTTCGAAAACGCCGCCACGCTCCGGGCGGCCGGCATTCCGATCGCGCTGCAAAGCGGCTACGAGTCGTACGTGCCCAAGACCCGCGTCGTGCTCTTCGAGGCGGGCCTTGCATCGGTGCACGGGCTGACCTTCGAGCAGGCCCTCGCCGCGGTGACGATCGATGCGGCGACGATCATCGGCGTGGCCGACCGCGTGGGCTCGCTCGCGGTCGGCAAGGACGGAGACGTGGCGATCTATGACGGCGATCCCTTCGAGTACACGACCCACTGCACGGGCGTCGTGATCGACGGCGTCGTCATGAGCGAGGAGGCGCGGTAGGCGTCGTGCATGTGCCGTCCCCGGACCGAGAAGTGAACGAGCGGCCGCGATACTGGTTCCCCGCCAAACGCTACGGCTGGGGCTGGGGACCGCCGGCCACCTGGCAGGGTTGGGTCGTGCTCGTCGCGTACATCGGGCTCATGGCCGCGGTCGCATGGATTGTGCCGCCCGAGCGCAGCGTCGTGGGCTTCGTCGCCGCCGTGAGTGGTCTGTCGCTCGGCGTGATCGCGATCTGCTGGTGGAAGGGCGAGCCGCCACGGTGGCGGTGGGGCTGAGAGAGGGTTGGGCCTGCCAACACCGTTCGAGGGGGAGCGATGCCGAAGCACGGTCGCGACGTTTCTTGCGGAAGACCCGGTCCACGGCGCTTGCCCTGCTCGATCGTGCTCCTCGTCGGTTTGGTCGCCACGACACCGGCGGCCGCGGCGGCTGCCGAAACCTTCATCGTCGAGGGTGGCGTGCCGCGTGCCGCGATCGTGATCGCCGACAAGCCGGCCCGCATGACGAGACTGGCGGCCAAGGAGCTTCAGGGCTGTCTTCGGAAGATGACCGGGGCCACGCTGCCGATCGTCACCGATCGCCGGGCGGGCACGGTCGCGATCTTCGTCGGCACGAGCCGGCACACCGAGGCTCTCGGCCTTGCTACCGACGGGCTCGAGCACGGCGCCTTCCGCATGGACTCGGGCGCGGACTGGCTTGCGCTCCTCGGCCCGGACAAGGACTTCGTGCCGATCGAGCCATGGGGGCGCAGCCGCTCAGCCGACGAGACGGCGCGGGTGAATCGCGGCTGGGACGAGATCACGGGCGACACGTTCTGGAACCCCGGTCGCTCCACCCGCACCGCCTTCCAGGAGGCACGCGCGAGGATCGGCGCCGCCGAGGCCGACAAGGTGGCCGCGGAAGCGAGGCACAAGGTCGCGCGGGCGGTCCTCGACCGGGTCGCGACCATGCTCGGCTACACGGAGATCCGGGCTCCGTTCGCCGGGACGATCACGCGGCGGTCGGTCGACACGGGGCATTTCGTGCAGCCGGCGAGCGGCGCCGACAGCACACCGCTGCTCGAGGTGGCCAGAACCGACACGGTCCGCATCTTCGTGGACGTCCCGGAGCTCGAGGCCGCAAAGGTGGACGTGGGGGATCCGGCGGAGGTGCGAGTCCAGGCTGCAGGGACGGAGGTCGTGCACGCCGCCGTGACACGCACGAGCGGTGCGCTTCTGGCGTCGAATCATTCGCTGCGGGTCGAGGTCGACGTGCCGAATACGGACAGACGATTGCGGTCGGGGATGTATGCGACGGTCGTGATCCGGCTCGAAGAGCATGCGGAGGCACTCGTCATTCCGGCGAGCGCGGTCGTCCGGGACGGGAAGGCGACGTTCTGCTGCGTCGTGCGGGACGGGACGGTGCAGCGCCGCCCGATCGAGGTGGGCATGCGCAGCGGCGGCAGTGTCGAGGTGCTGTCCGGACTCGACGAGGACGCGCCGATCGTGATCAAGCAGCCCGAACTGCTTCGCGACGGGCAGGATGTCCGTACGGTGATGGCCCCCTGAGGTCGCGTCTCGCGGTCGCGCACGTGCGGTCGCGCAGGCACACGGCCCTCCCGACCCCGCCGAAACGGCATGACCGGTACGGGTTCTGCGACGGCTTGCTGGTTCGGTCCGGAGAACACGATTGCGACCGAATCAGTGGGTCCGGTCCTGCGGGTTGATCCGGTCATCACGAGCCCCGACCCTGCGGTTCGTACCAGTCCTCCGAGGCGGATGGTTCGAGCCGAGCCGAGCACGGCGTTTTGGCCGAAACGACGAGCACGGGTTCGGGGTCAAGGATTCTCCAGGGAGGGAGCTTCCGCGATGAGAAAACTGTTTCTATGCGGCGTCATCGCCGCGGTTGTGGCGAGTGGTGCGGTGGTCACGCGGGCCGTTGACCTCGGCTCGGAAATCGACCTGACGACGTTCGGCGAAGCGCAGGCTGAGCGGGCTTCGGTTTGGGACGATCTTCCCATTCAGAATGTGGCCCGGAGCATGGGTTCGGCGGGGAGGCGTTTCTACCTCTCCGGCATGATCGGCCCGTCGTTCGCGACCGTTACGAATCCGGGCGACGCGACGTTTGCGAGCGACGACACGCTCTTCGCCGCCGGCGGCGCCGCAGGCGTCGCGTTCGATCGCCGTCGCGGGCAGCTGCGTCTGGAACTCGAGGGCATGGGACGCGACACCTATCGTGCTCCCTTCACGGCGACGACGATCCCCTCGGACTTCACCGTCCTGACCAACAACTGGTCGGTGATGACGAACCTGTGGCGGGACGTGATGCTCACCGACCGCTTCGGCATCTACGGCGGCGGCGGCATCGGTGCCGGCGGGTACATCCTTGGTGAGACGCTCGACGGCATCACCGACTACGCGCCCCCGGCTGGAAACTTCGCCTGGCAGTTCGGCGGCGGCCTGATCTGGGAGGTGACCGAGCGGCTGACGTTCGACGTGGGGTATCGCTACTTCCACATCGACACGATCCGGCAGGCCAACGTGGCTCCGAACCAGTTCGCGGCCAGCGAACTGATGTTCGGCCTCCGGTTCTACGAGCCGTTCCGCAACTGGCGCCGCTGAGCCCGGCGAATTCCGGCTTCACGCCCCGAAACCGTGCGTACGGGCCCGTCAGCACTCCTTGTAGGGGGGCGCTGGCGGGCCTTCGCGTATTCTTGTTGCAGGTTCGGTCGGGCGAATGTTAGGCATTCGTGTTCTGCGCCGGCTTTGCCGGCGTGTTTTCTTCATCATGCCAGCGAGCCTTTTTCATGCGACTGACCCGCCGTCGTCCCGCGTTTTCGATTCGGTCCCTCCTGCGGTCGGTGTTTTCGCGAGCGGGGGCACGTCAGGGCAGGCGGCGGCGCCGGGAGGTCTTCGCCGCCGAATACACGCGTGACGTCGGCGGCCGGCGCGGGATGGAGTTTGGCGGCGTCGACATGCTCGAGCAGCGGGCGATGCTCGCGGCCGACGACATCGGCGTGAGTCTGGTCAGCAATCAGATCGTGCTCTCGCTCGACTCCGCCGGGACGAGGATCACCGACCTCAACACGTCGTACGCGTCATCCACGGGCGTCCTCACGATCACGGCCGCCACGGCCGGCACGATTTCGAGCGCGGCGCCGATCGCGGGGATCACCATCGATGCGGCGGCCGACACGATCGGCGTGGACCTCAAGATCCTCAAGTCGTTCGCCGGCATCAAAATCCAGGGTGCCGAGGGCCTCGACTCCGTCACGATCGGTTCTGGCGGCGTGAACCTGGCGGCCGTCGCGCGTGGTGCCGCGGCCCAGGGCCTGAGCATCGACACCGGCACGGGCACGGCCGACTCGATCTCGGTGATGAGCCCCATCTCGACCAAGGGCTCCGGACCCGTGAGCCTCACGAGCGAGGGGAACGAGCTCTACGGAATCGAGATCGGGGCCGGCATCACGACTCCGCGCGGTCCGCAGACCTTCGCCGGCTCAGTCATCCTCATCGACAGCCCGGTCCTGAGCGCGGGCGGCGCGGTCGCCTTCTCGTCGCAGGTCTTCGGCGTGCGCAGCGGCCTGACCATCGCCAAGGCCGCGAGCGTCTCGTTGTCCGAGGGCGTTCGTTTGGACGGGACCGATACGGCTGCGGGGACGAGCGGCCTGGTGATCGGCAAGAACGTGAGCAGCGTGGTATTCCTGCCGCCGTCGGGTCCGCTGGACCGCATGATCACGGGCTTCAGCGGGGCCGGCATCCGATTCCTCGGTGGCTCACGAAACTCGCTGCTCACGGGAATCACGAGCGCGGATAATGCCGTCGGCCTCCAGGTGGGGCCGGGCGTCTACTCCGGCACGCAGATCGTGGGCAACACGTTCAGCGAGAACTCGGGCAACGGCGTCACGATGACGGCCGCCCAGGGAATCACGCTCGGCGGCGAGGGGGCCAGCGGCAACACGATCATCTTCAATGG